>NZ_LJHZ01000018.1:0-102329 GCF_001296055.1 Novosphingobium sp. AAP93 | reverse complement strand
GGGCGGCGGCAGCGGCTTGTTCAGGATCAGGCTTCAGTTCGCCTGCCGTCACAAGTGCGGCGTAGCGCTGCGCGAGACCGCTCATCGCGACGAGGGCTTGCGCACGGTTCCGTTGAAAGCCGCGACGAGGTGGTCTTCCTGCACCACCGTGCCGCGCAGGAACAGCAGCCGCCGGGTTTCTCGCAAGGCTTCGACCACCGCATCAAGCGGCTGACCAACGCGGCCGGCGCCGATGAACTGGGTCGAGAGGTCAAGCGTCACCGAACCCGCCGCATCACCATCCAGCACATGGCGCATGCACGCGAACAGCGAGATATCGATCAGCGCCAGCGTGATCGCGCCATGCACCGCATCGAGCAGGTTGCTGTGGCGCCGCTCCGGAAACATGCGCAGGCGGACGGCTGGCCCTCCTCCCGGCAGTTCCTCGCGGCGCACGAGCAGGCGGCCCATCGTGACCGAGTTGAACCGCTCGGGATCGGCCATGTCCCAGGTATGCCAGCCGGGATGCTCGGCCGATGGGCCGTAGATGAAGGCGGAATTGTCGGCCGTCATGAAAAGATGTCGGGAGCGCGCGCCTTACAGCGAGCGTTCGACCTGCAGCTTCTTGATTTCCGCGATCGCACGCGCCGGCGAGAGGCCCTTGGGGCAGACGTTCGCGCAGTTCATGATCGTGTGGCAGCGATAGAGACGGAAGGGATCTTCGAGCTCGTCAAGCCGCTCGCCAGTCATCTCGTCGCGGCTGTCGGCCAGCCAACGGTAGGCCTGGAGCAGGATGGCGGGGCCGAGGAACTTGTCGGAATTCCACCAGTAGCTGGGGCACGAAGTGCTGCAGCAGGCGCACAGGATGCATTCGTAGAGGCCGTCCAGCTTTTCACGCTGTTCGGGGCTCTGCAGCCGCTCCTTGCCCGAAGGTGTGGGCGAGACAGTCTGCAGCCAGGGCCGAATCGAGGCGTACTGCGCATAGAAGTGGGTGAAGTCGGGAACGAGGTCCTTGATCACTTCCATATGCGGCAGCGGCGTGATGCGAATCTCGCCCTTGAGGTCCGCAATCGCCGTCGTGCAGGCGAGGCCATTGCGGCCGTTGAGGTTCATCGCGCAGGAACCGCAGATGCCTTCGCGGCAGGAGCGGCGGAACGTAAGGGTCGGGTCCTGCTCGCCCTTCATCTTGATCAGCGCATCAAGCACCATCGGGCCGCACTGGTCGAGATCGATCTCGAACGTGTCGTAGCGGGGATTCTCGCCGGAGTCGGGATCGTAGCGATAGACCTTGAACTTCTGAATGCGTCCCTGGGTGGCCGCCGGGAAATGCCGCGCCTTGCCGTTGACCTTGGAATTCTTCGGAAGCGTGAAGGTCGCCATCGAGCCGTCCTTGCTGATCTCGTTCAAGAAAATGGATGCACAGTCCTTAGCGAAACCGCGGCGCCTAGCAAGGGGGGAGGGCACCAAACCGGCCTACCCAAGGTGACAGGTCGTGCTCGTGTTTCGTCAGCACAAACGAAAGGGGCGGGGAACCGAAGTTCCCCGCCCCCGAACGTTGCGCCCAGCGCGAAGCTCTTAGAGCTTGCCGTCCGAAGCGTTGTTCATCTGGGTCGAAACCAGGTTGAACGTGTTCGACAGCGAGTTGCCCAGCGCGCCCATGGCGGTGATGGCGGCAACAGCGATCAGAGCGGCGATCAGACCGTATTCGATAGCGGTCGCGCCTTCTTCGTTAGCGAGCAGGTTCTTGAAAAGCGTCATGTTCGATCTCCTGAGTTGGCGCCCCACGCGCCACCCACCCCTCGTGTCTTCGTGGTGAGCAGGGACCTATCTACGCACAATTTTCTAACAATCCCCTAACGTGACAAGCGCGGCACCGCCGGAAATGGAGAAAATTCTGCTGCCTAAACAAAGGCATGTCTCTCGCAGTCCGATCTTTTTAGATGCTTGGAGAAACATTGCGGCAAAGATTCGACTCATGAAGTCGTGAACGCCGGGCGCTTGTGACGCAACGCTTGGCCATGCAACAACAGCGATGGCTGGAGAGGAGAGGGCGCAAGCGATGGGTTTGAGGGCATTCTGGGATCGGCACATGGTGCCACGGTTGATACGCACATGCTGCGGTGCGCCCGGTATCATGGACCTGCGCGCGGAAGTGGTGCCCAAGGCGCGCGGAGCAGTGTTCGAGATCGGCTGCGGCGGCGGTTACAACCAGCAGTTCTATGATACTGCTGCAGTCACCTCTTTTGCCGGGATCGATCCCTCTGAAAAGCTGCTCGATTTCGCGCGGGCAGAGGCTGCGAGGAAGGGCTGGACTGCGGACATTCGCCATGGCGTAGGCGAGGCGATTCCCTCCCCCAGCGAGAGTTTCGATACAGTGGTGTGCACCTACACCTTGTGTTCAGTCAGCGATCCGCAGCGCGTGCTTTCGGAAATGAAGCGCATCCTGAAGCCCGGCGGACAGTTCCTGTTTCTCGAGCACGGCAGCGCGCCCGATGCGGACGTGCAGCGCTGGCAGCAGCGGATCGAACCGTTCTGGAAGCCGATTGCCGGTGGTTGCCATCTGACCCGGCCGATTACCGGGGCCGTGCGCCATGCCGGGTTTGATGTCTCGCCGATCGGGCAGGGCTATCTCGATGGCACTCCGCGCTGGGCGGCGTGGATGGAGTGGGGGGCCGCGACGCGGGTGGCCTGAGCCCAATTGCCGGTTGAAGCGGAAAGGGCCTCCCCGGCTGGCGTGCCGGGGAGGCCCTTTCTTCGTGAGGCGTTCTTCGGGCCTGATCAGGCGCCGAAGGTGCGCTGCCACCAGCCGCGGCGCGGTTCGCCCGGCTTGTCGTCTGCCGGAGCCGGTGCGGCCGGAGCCTCGACCGCAGTTTCCGACGCAGCATCTTGCGCCGGAGCTTCGGCAACTGGCGCATCCGCCTGAGGCGCTTCGACTTCAGCCGATTCGCTCTTCTTGCGGCGTGTGCGCTTCGGCTTGGCCGGTGCTTCCGCTCCCGCTTCCGCTTCCGGCTCCACCGCGGGCGCTTCGACGGCGTCCTCCGCGACAGGCGCCTCGGCCTCAGCCGTGTCGGCCTTCTTGCGCCGCGTTCGCTTGGGCTTGGCGGGCGCTTCCACCTCGGTTGCCGCTGCTAAGGGCTCCGCTGCAGCATCAGGCGCTGCCGCTTCGGCCTCGACAACTTCGGCATCGGCCTTCTTGCGGCGGCTGCGGCGCGGCTTGGCAGGCGCTTCCTCGACAACAGCTTCAAGGGCAGGGGCCTCGACAGCAGCTTCCGCAGCCTCGACGGTTTCGGCCGATTCGCCAGCCTCGGCTTCCGACTCGGTAGGATCGGCGTCGCTGCTCTGCGTCTCGCCATCGCCACGACCACCGCGCCGACGACGACCACGGCGGCGGCGCTTGCGCGGTCCGCGTTCGTCGCCGCGCTCATCGCCACGTTCACCGCCTTCGCTGCGCTCGCCGTCTTCGCCTTCCTCGTCTTCGCCTTCGGATTCGCCTTCAACGGACGCGGGTTGGGTGTTCTCGCCGCCTTCACGATCGCGGCCACGGCCCCGCCGGCGCTTGCGGCGCTTGCGGCGACCATCACCATCATCGCGCTCGCCGCGTTCACGGCGCTCGCCGCGCGGCTCGTCGTCGCCCTCGGCTTCTTCCTCGTCGGCGTAATCTTCCTCTTCGATCACGTCCTCTTCGGGCTCGATGATCGGTTCGAAGCGCGGCACGAACGAGGGCTTGGGCCCGCGCGAGGCGACGCGCATCTTGGCGCCTTCGTTCTCGCCTTCGGGGATCACCTCGACCGAGACGCCATAGCGGTGTTCGATCTCTGCAAGATCGGCGCGCTTGGCGTTGAGCACGTAGATCGCTGCTTCCTGGCTGGCATAGAGCGAGATGATCGTGCCCTTGCCCTTGGCCGCTTCGTCCTCGATCATGCGCAGCGCCGAAAGACCTGCCGACGAGGCGGTCCGCACGAGGCCCGAGCCATCGCAGTGCGGGCAGGCACGTGTCGTCGCTTCGAGCACGCCGGTGCGCAGGCGCTGGCGGCTCATTTCCATGAGGCCGAAGCCCGAGATACGGCCGACCTGGATGCGCGCGCGATCATTGCGCAGCGCGTCCTTCATCGCCTTCTCGACCTTGCGGACGTTGGAGCCATATTCCATGTCGATGAAGTCGATCACGACAAGGCCGGCCATGTCGCGCAGGCGCAGCTGGCGGGCGATTTCACGCGCGGCTTCAAGGTTGGTGCTGACGGCCGTCGCCTCGATGCCATGCTCCTTGGTCGAGCGGCCCGAGTTGATGTCGATCGAGACGAGCGCCTCGGTCGGGTTGATCACGAGGTAGCCGCCGCTCTTCAGCTGAACGACCGGATCGTACATCGCGGTGAGCTGGTCCTCGGCGCCGTAGCGCTGGAACAGCGGCACCGGATCGGCGTACTGCTTCACCCGCTTGGCGTGGCTGGGCATCAGCAGCTTCATGAAGTCCTTGGCGGCGCGGTAGCCCTGCTCGCCTTCGACCACCACTTCCTCGATGTCGCGATTGTAGATGTCGCGGATCGCGCGCTTGATGAGGTCGCTGTCCGAATGGATCAGCGCGGGCGCGGAGGACTTTAGAGTGCGTTCGCGGATCTCGTCCCACAGGCGGGCGAGATAGTCGAAGTCGCGCTTGATTTCGGGCTTGGTGCGCTGGAGGCCGGCGGTGCGGACGATGCAGCTCATCGTGCGGGGCAGCTCAAGCTCCGCCATGATCGACTTGAGGCGCTTGCGGTCTGCCGCCGAGTTGATCTTGCGGCTGATGCCGCCGCCATGGCTCGAGTTCGGCATCAGCACGCAGTAGCGGCCAGCGAGGCTGAGGTAGGTGGTGAGGGCGGCGCCCTTGTTGCCGCGCTCTTCCTTGACGACCTGGACGAGGAGCACCTGGCGGCGCTGGATCACGTCCTGGATCTTGTAGCGGCGGCGCAGCGCCATGCGGCGAGCGCGCAGATCGTCGGCTTCGCGCGCCTGGGCACGCGGTGCGCGCTGGCGGCGGGGGCGGCGGGGGCGGCCTTCACCATCTTCGCCAACGTCACCCGTGTCGCCGTCGGCGTCTTCGGCTATATCATTGTCTTCAAAGTCATTTTCGACAACGCCACCCTCGATCGTGGCGACTTCGTCCTTCTCCGAGGTATCGACTTCGGTGACGCCTTCATCGCCATCGTAATCGTAGCCGCCATCCTCGTCGTCGAGGTCATCGCCCGCCGCCTCGTCGGCAGCGCGCAGCGCGGCTTCCTCTTCAGCGTGCGCGGCTTCCTCCGCCAGCAAGGCCTCGCGGTCTTCCTTGGGGATCTGGTAGTAATCGGGGTGGATCTCGCTGAACGCGAGGAACCCGTGGCGATTGCCGCCGAAATCGACGAAGGCCGCCTGCAGCGACGGTTCGACGCGGGTTACCTTGGCGAGATAGATGTTGCCCTTGATCTGCTTGTGATCGGCAGATTCGAAATCGAACTCTTCAATCCGGTTGCCATTCAGCACCGCCACCCGGGTTTCTTCCTGGTGGCGCGCATCGATCAGCATGCGCATGGTCATTATAAAGTCTCCAGCCGCGCGGCCGCGGGGGTGAACCCGGGTTCTGGGCGCGGTTCAATGTGAAAGCGCGATAGCCGTCAGCGCCGGGCCCGGTTGCGACCGGGACGGCTTGGAGGCGTTTCGCGAATGCGGATGTGCCGGTTCGGAGCGCGGGGATGGCCGCTTTTGCGTGTCCATGGCGCTCGCCGCCCGGCGGCGGTTCTTGCGTGTCTGCCCCGTGGATGGTCCGTGGCGACAGGCACGGACCGGTGCACGCCAAGCCGGTGCGGGCCCCTGAAGGGCTCCTCGGCTCGAACGTTGCACGGCTTTCCATCAAGACATCAACCTCAGGTGCGAAAGGGGCGGACACAGCCGGGTTCCCGCTTCGCAAGTACTTCAGGTTCGGGCTGAAAATCGTTCCGCAGCAGCGCCTTGTCCCGATGCTCTGCGATATGCACGAAGGCCTTGCAGCGTAAGTTCGGGGGCGGAGCCGAGGCCGATCCGGGCTCGTTCCAGATTGGCACTGCTAGCACCGGATTTCCCAACCAGCAATTAAAACCATGACAGCGAGTCACACTTGGGGAGGACGCGGCCTCGCTGCGGTCGGATTGACTCGCCATAATTCCTGCTGGACCGTTTGGCGTCAAGCAAGGCATAGCCGCGCGCCATGAGAGGGCGTGTGCTGATTGCAGTAGTGCTGGGCGTGCCGCTGGCCGTGGTGACGGCAGCCGCGATCCTGTTCGCCATGGCCTATGCGGCGCCAGCGCACGCGCCGTCCTCGGTGATCCGTGTTGCGCTGCCCTCCACGCGCGGCGAGGTCGGGCTGCCCAAGATCCAAGGGCCCGCCGATGCCAGCCGTCCGCTGGTGGTGATCGATGCCGGGCACGGCGGCCACGATCCCGGCGCCAGCGGGCAGCGCGGCGAGAAGGAAAAGGCGCTCACGCTGGCGCTCGCGCTCTCGCTGCGCGAGGCGCTGCTGGCCGACGGACGCGTGCGCGTGGCGCTGACGCGCGACGAAGACCGCTTCCTCGCGCTGGAAGAACGCTCGGGCATCGCGCGGCGGCTGAAGGCGGACCTGTTCGTCTCGATCCACGCCGACGCCTCGGAATCGCCCGACGCGACCGGGGCGACGGTCTACACCCTGTCCGACCGCGGCTCGGATGCGGTGGCCGATGCGGTGGCGAAGCGCGAGAACAAGGCCGATACGGTGAACGGCGTGGAGCTCGGCGGCAAATCCGATGCGGTGACCGCCATTCTCGTCAGCCTCTCGCAGCGCGAGATGCGCGAGCGCTCCAAGGCCTTCGGCGCGCTGGTGCTGCGCGAGGGGCAGGCCGCGGTGCGCTTCCACAAGGACCCCGAGCGCGAGGCGGCCTTCGTGGTGCTCAAGTCGCTCGACCTGCCCTCGGCGCTGATCGAGGCGGGCTATATCAGCAGCCCGGACGACGCGCGGGCGCTGAGCAGCCCCGAATGGCGGCGGGGGTTTGCCAAGGCCGTGGCATCGGCGATCGAGATTTATCTTGCGCGGACGAATTTGGTGGCGGCGGCTCCCTGATTTCGGGGAGGGGCGCGGCACTTGCTGCAAAGCGGGACCCCGGATCAAGTCCGGGGTGACGGGTAAGGGGGGAAGCTGGGCTCTGTGTCAAGTACGGGTGTCGAATGAGGGGCCAACTTTCGCAGCCACTGGCATTCCCGCAAAGGGCCATGCTAAGGCGCGCGGCAGATGGCGAATGATCCTGACCTTCCTGGTTCCGACGGTACTTCGGTGCGCTGGCGTATCCAGCGCGATGCGGCGGGGCTGCTGGGCCGGGCGCGCGAGCTGTGGCGCGGGCAGGTGTGGGTGCGGCGCGCGGGCTATGCGCTGGGCGTGCTGGCGGTGCTCTACCTGATCCTGTGGGTCACGGTGATCCGCACGCTGCCCTCGGCCGACAAGCTGCTGACCTATCAGCCGCCGCTGCCGACGATGGTGCGCGGCAATGATGGCGAGATCGTCTCCAGCTATGCGCGCGAACGGCGGGTGCAGCTGCGCTATGTCGATTTTCCCGAGCCGCTGATCCATGCGTTTCTGGCCGCCGAGGACAAGTCGTTTTTCAGCCATGGCGGGGTCGATATCACCGGCCTGATCGGCGCGATGGTCGATTACACGATGAAGTTCGGATCGGGCGAGCGTGCGCGCGGCGGTTCGACGATCACGCAGCAAGTCGCCAAGAACATCCTTATCGGCAACGAATACTCGGCCACGCGCAAGCTCAAGGAAATGATCCTCGCGCGGCGCATCGAGAGCGTGCTGACAAAGCAGCAGATCCTTGAGCTCTATCTCAACGAGATTCCGCTGGGGCGGCAGAGCTTTGGCGTGCAGGCGGCGGCGCGGGCCTATTTCGACAAGGACGTGGGCGATCTCAAGCTGCATGAGGTGGCGTTCCTCGCTATCCTGCCCAAGGCGCCGGAGACGTATGGCCGCGCCAAGTTTGCCGAGAAGGCGCTGGAGCGGCGGGCCTATGTGCTCGATCAGATGGTCAAGAACGGCTGGGCGACCGCTGCCGAAGCAGCCGAGGCCAAAGCGCAGCCGCTGGGCCTCGTACCGCGGCGGGCGGAGAACTTCACGGCGGATGCGGGCTATTTCCTCGAGGAAGTGCGCCGCCAGTTGATCGACAAGTTCGGCGAGAATGCCGAGAACGGGCCGAACAGCGTGTATGCGGGCGGGCTGTGGGTGCGCACTTCGCTCGATACCGAGCTGCAGACGGCGGCACAAAACGCGCTGCGGACGGGCCTCGTGCGCTTCAGCGGCGGACGCGCGTGGAGCGGGCCGATCGCCAGGCTGGACGTTTCCGGCAATTGGCAGTCTGAACTGATCACCAGCAATCTTTCGATCCGCTATCAGGACTGGCGCATCGGCGTGGTGCTCTCGCGGCGCGGGAATGACGGGCGCATCGGGTTTGCCGATGGCAGCACCGGGCCGCTCTGGGCGATGCCGCAGGCGATGAAGGCAGGTGACGTGATCGCGGCGGCGCCTTCGGGCGGGGGCTGGTCGGTGCGGGTGATCCCGGAAGTTTCGGGCGGCATGGTGGTCGAAGACCCGCAGAGCGGCCGCGTGCTCGCGATGCAGGGCGGGTTCGACGCGCGGCTGGGCTCGTTCAACCGGGCGACGCAGGCGGTGCGCCAGCCGGGATCGACGATCAAGCCGTTCGTCTATGCCACCGCGCTGGATAACGGGATGACCCCGGCCTCGATGGTGCTCGATGGCACGTTCTGCGTCTATCAGGGCGCGGCGCTGGGGCAGAAGTGCTTCAGGAACTTCGGCAACGAAGGCGGATCGGGCAGCCACACGATGCGCTGGGGCCTCGAGCAATCGCGCAACCTGATGACCGTGCGCATCGCCAATGATGTCGGCATGGACAAGGTGGTCCGCACGATCAAGGGGATGGGGATCGGCGATTATCAGCCCTACCTCTCGATGGCGCTGGGCGCGGGCGACACGACGGCGGCGCGGATGGCCAATGCCTATGCCGCGCTCGCCAACCATGGCCGCCAGCATGAGCAGACGCTGATCGACTACGTCCAGGACCGCAATGGCAAGGTGATCTGGAAGGCGGACAACCGCGATTGCGGCGCTTGCAACATGGCGCAATGGGACGGCAAGGCGATGCCTCGGATGAAGCCGACCGGCAAGCAGGTGCTCGATCCGCGCACCGCCTATCAGGTAGTGCATATGCTCGAAGGCGTGGTCGTGCGCGGCACCGCGCTGACGCTGGCCGACCTGCATTTGCCCCTGTTCGGCAAGACGGGCACGACATCAGGCCCGACCAACGTGTGGTTCGCCGGAGGCTCGCCCGATATCGTGAGCGCGCTGTATCTCGGCTATGATCAGCCGAGGAGCCTGGGCGGCTATGCACAGGGTGGGCGGATCGCGGCGCCGATTTTCAAGGACTTCGTGATCGCGACCCGCAAGCGCTGGAGCGATACGCCCTTCACCGTGCCCGAAGGCATCCGGATGGTGAAGATCGACCGGGTGAGCGGGCGGCAGGTGTTCGGCGGGACACCGGAGGACTACGTGCGGCAGGCCTCTGTGATCTGGGAAGCGTTCAAGCCCAACAGCGAGCCGACGCGCACGTTCCGGCCCGAGGACCAGATGCTGAAGGACGCGGTGCTCGAGGCGATCCGCAAGGCGCGCGCGGCGAAGGGTGATGCGGGCGGCGATGACGTTCCGGTCGAGGAGGGCGATTTCGTCGAGGACAAAGGCGGGATTTACTAGGGGCGGGATCTACTGAGCTCACTGCACCATTTGCCGGTTCCGGCTCGGCATTGTTGCTGATAGGCTGCGCGGCATGATCAAGCATGTTCTGGCCGCTGCTGCGGCGCTCGCCCTTCTTGTCCCCGCCGCTGCCAATGCGGAACTCGCGCAAGGCGCCGTCGCGCCGGACTTCACCACGATGGGCGCGCTGGCTGGCAAGCCGATGAAGGTGAACCTCAAAGCCATGCTCGCGAAGGGCCCGGTCGTGCTCTATTTCTATCCGAAGGCCTTTACCTCGGGCTGCACGATGGAAGCGCATGCCTTTGCCGAGGCGACGGCGGATTTCGCCAAGGCCGGGGCGACCGTGCTCGGCATGTCGAACGATGATCTGCCCACGCTGCAGAAGTTTTCAACCGCCGAATGCCGCGACAAGTTCGCTGTCGCCGCCGCGACCAAGGACGTGATCAAGGCCTATGACGTCTCGCTCAAGGTGGCGGGCATTGCGAGCGGCCTCACCAAGCGCACCAGCTATGTGATCGCCAAGAACGGCAAGATCGTGATGGTCCACTCGGACATGGACTACAAGGACCACGTGAAGCTGACGCTGGAAGCCGTGCAGAAGCTCAAGAAGGGCTAAACGCGGGAGAGGCGGAGCCCCTACGCTCTTTACAAGGCGCGCGGCTTCGCTAAGCGGCTTCGGTTCAAAAGCCGCCCCGCTGCATGCAGCGGCAAGGCTCCCGCTATCTGGAGTGAGAAGCGTCATGCGTGCCGAAGGGCAGGCCCATATCGACCGCATCGAGGCTGCGCTGCGGCTGGTGCGCAAGTTCCTTGACTGGGACCGCGCTGTCCGCCGTCTTGATGAACTGAACGCGCGGGTCGAGGATCCGAAGCTGTGGGACGATCCCAAGCAGGCCGAAGCGGTGATGCGCGAGCGGCGGCGGCTTGAGGCGTCGATCGGTGCGGTCAACGAGATCAGCGCGGAAATGGCCGATGCCATCGAATTCGTCGAACTTGGCGAGATGGAAGGCGATGACGCGACGGTAGCGGAAGGGCTCGCCACACTGGCCGCGCTGGCCGAGCGGGCGGATGCGGACAAGGTCCAGGCGCTGCTTGCGGGCGAGGCGGACGGGTACAACGCGTTCCTCGAAGTTCACGCGGGCGCCGGCGGTACCGAGAGCCAGGACTGGGCCGAAATGCTCCAGCGCATGTATACGCGCTGGGCGGAGCGGCACGGGTTCAAGGTCGACCTGCTCGATTATCACGCGGGGGAAGCGGCCGGGATCAAGTCTGCCACGCTGCTGATCAAGGGCGAGAACGCCTACGGCTATGCCAAGACCGAGAGCGGCGTGCACCGGCTGGTGCGCATCAGTCCCTATGACAGCTCGGCGCGGCGGCACACCTCGTTCAGCTCGGTCTGGGTCTATCCCGAGATCGACGACAACATCGAGATCGAGATCAATCCGGCCGACCTCAGGATCGATACCTACCGTGCCTCCGGCGCCGGCGGTCAGCACGTGAACACGACCGACTCGGCGGTGCGCATCACGCACGTGCCCTCGGGCATCATCGTCGCGAGCCAGATCGACCGCAGCCAGCACAAGAACCGCGCGACCGCGATGGGGATGCTCAAGGCGCGGCTCTATGAGGCGGAACTCGCCAAGCGCGAAGCGGCGGCGAGCGGCGAATATGCCGCCAAGACCGAGATCGGCTGGGGCCACCAGATCCGCTCCTACGTGCTGCAGCCCTATCAGCAGGTGAAGGACCTGCGGACGGGCGTGGTCAGCACCAACCCGACCGACGTGCTCGACGGCGCGCTCGATCCGTTCATGGCCGCCGCACTGGCGCAGCGGGTGACGGGCGAGAAGGTGACCGTGGAAGACGACGATTGAGCACGCGCTTCGTCGTCGTGGCGGGGCTGCTGGCATTGGCGGCCTGCCGCGCCGATGCCGTAGATACCGACCGCGCGCCGCAGAACCGCGCGTTTCCGCGCGCGGACCGGCCGGTCGCGAGGGTTGTCTCGACGCAGTGGTCGAACGAGGAACTGCGCGACCGGCAGGGCGAAGCGCAAAGCGTGATGGACGAGGCCGAGGTTGCCCCGGGCATGACGGTTGCCGATATCGGCGCGGGCGAGGGCTACTACACGGTGCGCCTTGCCGCGCGCGTCGGCGAGAAGGGCCGCGTGCTGGCCCAGGACATCGACGATGGCGCGCTTGGGCGTCTGGGCGCGCGCATCGAGCGGGAACAATTGATGTCGGTATCGATAAAGCAGGGCGCGCCGGATGATCCGCGCTTGCCTCCGCGCAGCTTCGACCGCGTGTTCATGATCCATATGTACCACGAGATCGCCGAACCTTATCCGTTCCTGTGGCGGATGTGGCCTGCCTTGAAGCCGGGCGGTTCGGTGATCGTGGTCGATGCGGACCGGCCGACTGCTGATCACGGCACGCCGCCCGCGCTCCTTTTTTGCGAATTCGAGACAGCGGGCTTTCGCTTGTCTGCGTTTCGCCGTAAGCCGAATGTATCAGGCTATATTGCTCAGTTCGTACCCGTGGGCAGCGGGCCACCTGAGCCGAGCCGGATGCGATCATGCCATGCGGGTGCCAAGGGCGCCGATGGCAAGGTTGGGGGTCTCTGAGGGAAGACGATGTCTGCGTTCAAGGGTTTGAATCCGATCCGTTATGGTGGCCGCGAGGTTTGGCCGCTGATCGAGGGCGGAAAGGGTGTTGCCGCGACCAATCACATGAGCTCCGGCGCATGGGCTGCGGCGGGCGGCATCGGCACGGTGAGTGCGGTTAACGCGGATAGTTACGATCCGACCGGCAAGATCATCCCGCAGGTCTATACCCAGCTGACGCGCCGGGAACGCCACGAGCAGCTGATCCGCTATGGCATCGACGGCGCGGTCGAGCAGGTAAAGCGCGCCTATGAGCTCGCCAGCGGCAAGGGCGCGATCAACATCAACGTCCTGTGGGAAATGGGCGGCGCGCAGCCGATCCTCGAAGGCGTGCTGGCAAAGACGCGCGGCCTCGTTGCAGGCGTGACCTGCGGCGCGGGCATGCCCTACAAGCTGGCCGAGATCGCGGCGCGCCATGCGGTGAACTACCTGCCGATCGTTTCCTCGGGCCGCGCCTTCCGCGCTCTCTGGAAGCGGGCTTATCACAAGGTTCCCGAATTGCTGGGCGCGGTGGTCTATGAAGATCCGTGGCTGGCGGGCGGGCACAATGGCCTGTCCAACGCCGAGGACCCGAAGAAGCCTGAAGATCCCTATCCGCGCGTGAAAGTGCTGCGCGATGTGATGCGCGCGGAGGGCGTGCCCGACAGCGTGCCGATCGTGATGGCAGGCGGCGTGTGGTTCCTGCGCGAGTGGGACAACTGGATCGACAATGAGGAGCTGGGCAGCATTGCCTTCCAGTTCGGCACGCGTCCGCTGCTGACGCAGGAGAGCCCGATTCCGCAGGGGTGGAAAGACCACCTGCGCACCCTCGATCAGGGCGACGTGCTGCTGCACCGGTTCTCGCCGACGGGGTTCTATTCCTCCGCCGTGATCAACCCGTTCCTCAAGGCGCTGGTTGCCCGTTCCGAGCGCCAGATTCCCTATTCCAAGGTTTCTGCTGGTGAGCACACGGTGCAGCTCGATGTCGGCGTGAAGGGCAAGAACTTCTGGGTGACGCCAGCTGACCGCGACCGTGCCCGCACATGGTTCGGCGCAGGCTTCACCCATGCGTTGCGGACGCCCGATGATACGATCGTGTTCGTGACGACGGCGGAGCGCGAGGAAATCCAGCAGGACCAGAAGGACTGCATGGGCTGCCTTTCGCACTGCGGGTTCTCCTCGTGGAAGGACCACGATGACTATACGACCGGACGGCTCGCCGATCCGCGCAGCTTTTGCATCCAGAAGACGCTGCAGGACATCGCGCATGGCGGCCCTGTCGACCAGAACCTGATGTTTGCCGGGCACTCGGCCTACCGGTTCAAGCAGGACCCGTTCTATTCCAACAACTTCACGCCCACTGTGAAGCAATTGGTGGACCGCATTCTGACGGGCGACTGAGCGCATGGCGGCGGATCCGGCAAAAGCTCCACCACGCTGGCGCTGGGCGCTCGAGTTTCTGGCGCTGCCCAAGATTCACACCGCGCCGCTGCGCCCGCCGGTGGTGGTGCCGCCGTTCGGCCGGGGGCAGCCGGTCATTGTGATCCCTGGCCTGCTGTCGTCAGACCGGGCGACAGCGCTATTGCGGCGGTCGCTGGAAAAGGCCGGGTTCGTGACCGAGGGCTGGGGGCAGGGCATGAACACCGGTGCCCGCCCGGCGCAGATCGCGCGGCTCGAGCAGCGCCTGCAGGATATGGCAGCGCGGACGGGGCAGCCGGTCGTGCTGATCGGCTGGAGCCTCGGCGGACTTTATGCGCGCGTCCTCGCCTTGCGCCATCCTGATGCGTGCCGTCTCGTGGTGACGCTCGGATCGCCGTTCTCGGGCAATCGCCGCGCGAACAATGCCTGGCGTGCCTATGAAGCGCTCAATGACCACAAGGTGGATGCGGCGCCCTTTGACGAGGACCCGTCCTTGAAGCCGCCGCTTCGCACGATCGCGGTGTGGTCGAGGCGCGACGGGATCGTGGCGCCGCGCTCGGCGGAAGGCGAGGCGTGGCAATCGGACCGGCAGGTCGAGGTGCCGTTCAAGCACTTCGAAATGGCGAGCGCGAGCGGCGCGGTGCGGATGGTACTGGGGCTCCTGAAGGAGGAGCTTGGGTAGGCTGTCGCTTACTCGAACTCCCACGCGCGTTCGCCGTGGCTGGTAAGGTCGAGGCCTTCGCGTTCCTCGTCCTCGGTCACGCGCATCGGGATGACCATGGCGACGGCGAGGGCGCAGATCACCGTGCCGAGTGCGCTCCAGGCGGCGACGGCGCCGACACCGGCGGCCTGTGCGAAGAGTTGGCGGACGAGGCCCATGCCTTCCGCGTAACCGGTGCCGCCGAGCGAGGGTTCGAGGAACACCGCGAGGAGGATTGAGCCGACAATGCCGCCGATGCCGTGAACCGCGAAGACATCAAGCGAGTCGTCGATCTCGAGGCGGCGCTTCACCAGCAGGATCATCGGGTAGCAGACAGCCGCTGCGGCAAGACCGAACAGGATGGCAGCGCCCGGAGCAATGAAGCCCGCGGCGGGCGTAACGGTGGCGAGGCCTGCGATGGCGCCGGTGGCAAAGCCCACAGAAGTCGGCTTGCCGATGCTGATCTTCTCGATGGCGAGCCATGCGAGGGCGGCGGTGCAGGCCGCGGCATGGGTGTTGATGATGGCGGAGGCCGCGTCGTCGGTGGCGGCGAGCGAGGAGCCGCCGTTGAAGCCGAACCAGCCCACCCACAACATGGCCGCGCCGATCATGGTGAGCGAGGGCGAATGCGGCAGCATCTGGGTGCGCGGGAAGCCGGTCCGCTTGCCCAGCAGCAGCGCGGCGACGAGCGCGGAGACGCCCGCCGTGGTGTGGACGACAATGCCGCCCGCAAAGTCCATCGTGCCGAGCCGGCTCGCCAGCCAGCCGCCGCCCCAGACCCAGTGCGCGGCGGGGGCGTAGACGATGAGGCTCCACAGTGCCGCGAAGGCGACAACCCAGCCGAACCGGGCGCGGTCGACCCAGGCGCCGACCATAAGCGCGGGCGTGATCGCGGCGAACATCATCTGGAACAGCGCATAGGCGCTTTCGGGCACGAGCGTGCCTTCGCGCACATTGCCGAGCTGGCCGAGCATCCATGCCGAACCGCCCCCGAGCCAGCCGCTCGAGACAGGACCGAAGGCGAGCGTGTAGCCGACAACGATCCAGAGCAGCGATGTGATCGCGGCAATCGCGCCGATCTGGATGGCAACCGCGAGGAAGCCCTTGGCGCGGACGAGGCCGCCATAGAACAGGGTGAGGCCGGGCAGCGTCATCAGCAGGACGAGTGCGGAGGAGGCGAGCAGCCATGCGGTATCGCCGCTGTCGGCCGCGTCCACGGCTTCCACGCCTTGCGCATGGCCAAGCGCGGGCAGCGCGAGCGCGGCGGCGGCAAGGGCCACCGCGAAAACCTTTTTCATCGACATATTCCCCCCGCGCGACTCGCTTGCTTGTTCTAGGCCCACCCTTCCAGAACCTGATCGGGCGGGCGATGCCCATCGGCCCAGAAACGGATATTGGCAATAACCTTGTCGCCCGATGCTGTACGCCCTTCGAACGTTGCGCTGCCCATGTGCGGCAGGAGCGAAACATTGCCGAGTGCGAGCAGGCGCGGGTCGATCTTCGGCTCGTGCGCGAAGACATCGAGCCCCGCGCCGCCGATGCGGCCTTCCTGCAGCGCCTCGATCAGCGCGTTCTCGTCGACCACGTCGCCGCGGGCGGTGTTCACCAGATAGGCCTCGGGCTTCATCAGCGCGATGCGGCGCGCGTCCATGATGAAGTGCGTTTCGGGCGTGGAGGGGCAATGCAGCGTGACGATATCGGACTCGCGCACCAGCGTGTCGATATCCGCCTCATAGCGCGCGCCGACCATGCGTTCGAACGCTTCGGGGAGGCGCTGGCGGTTGTGGTAGACGATCTCCAGCCCGAAGGCGCGGGCGCGGTGGGCAACGGCCTGGCCGATGCGGCCCATGCCGATGATGCCAAGGCGTTTGCCGCTGATGCGGTGGCCGAGCAGAGTGGAAGGCGCCCAGCCGGCCCAGTCGCCCGAACGGATCACTCGCCCGCCTTCGGCAAGGCGGCGCGAGACGGCGATGATGAGCGACATCGTCATGTCCGCCGTATCATCGGTGAACACGCCGGGCGTGTTGGTGACGAGGATTTTCCGCGCACGCGCTGCAGCGAGGTCGATGTGATCGGTGCCAGCGCCGAAGCTGGCGATCAGGCCGAGCTGCGGGCCCGCGGCGGCGATGAGTTCGGCGTCGATACGATCGGTCACCGTCGGGACGAGGACATGTGCTTCCTGCATCGCGGCGCGGATTTCGTCCTGCGACAGGGGGCGGTCGTCCGGATTGAGCGTGACGTCGAACAGCTCGGCCATGCGCGCCTCGGTCTCGGGCAGCAGGCGGCGCGTGACGAAGACGCGGGGGCGGCCTTCGATCCGGCGGGTGGTCCGGTAGTCGGTGCTGGGCGGGTTGGCAGGCATGGCCTATCGCTATGCCGCATGCGCGCGCGCGGTCAAGCACCCGGTTGCCCGGTGCGACGAATGCTGTATCGCAGATCTTGCAGCGCCAAGGGAGGAAGGTCGAGCGTGTCTCTGTCCGGAAAGCGATTTGCGATCATGATCCTGCTGTCGCTGCTGACGGCAGCGCCCGCGCGCGCGGCGGATGACGAGAATGGCCCCTACTGGGCCTCGCTTCGCAGTCAGCCTGCCAACCTGCGCGTGGGGCCGGGGCGCGAATACCGCATCAGCTGGGTCTACGTCCGTGCCGGGCTGCCGATGAAAGTGCTGCGCACCATCGGCGGCTGGCGCCTGATCGAGGATATCGACGGCGCGCGCGGGTGGATGCTCGCCCAGTTCCTGACGCGCACCCGCACCGCGACAGTGAAGGGCGGGATTGCGGAGATTCGCGAGAATTCTGATGGTTCGGGCCGTCTGCTGTGGCGTGCCGAGCCCGGAGTGACCGGCAGGCTGGGCGATTGCGGCCCGGCTTGGTGCAAGTTCGATATCGACGGACGCAAGGGCTTTGTCGCCAGGGCGTCCGTGTGGGGTGCGGACTGAGTTTTCCCTCCGACCCGCCTTGCGGCGGGCCACCTCCCCATTTGCCCCTTCGACAAGCTGAGGGGAAAATGGGGAGGACCCGAAAGACTTAGACCAGTTCGATGGCGACAGCGGTCGCTTCGCCGCCGCCGATGCAGAGGCTGGCGACGCCGCGCTTCTTGCCGTGGCGCTGGAGCGCGCCGATCAGCGTGGTGACGATGCGCGCCCCCGAAGCGCCGATGGGGTGGCCAAGCGCGGTCGCGCCGCCGTGAACATTGATCTTCTCGTGCGGGATGCCGAGATCGTGCATCGCGAACATCGCGACGCAGGCGAAGGCTTCGTTGACTTCGAACAGATCGACATCGGCAACGCTCCACCCGGCACGGTCGAGCAGCTTGGTGATGGCGCCGACCGGAGCGGTGGTGAAGTCCTTGGGCGCCTGCGCATGGGCGGCCATCGCAACGACGCGGGCGACGGGAGTCAGGCCATCGGCAGCGGCAACGCTTTCGCGCGTCAGCACCAGCGCGGCGGCACCGTCCGAGATCGAAGAGGAGGTGGCGGCGGTGATCGTGCCGTCCTTGGCGAAGGCGGGCTTGAGCGCAGGGATCTTGTCCGGCTTGCCCTTGCCGGGGGCCTCGTCGGTATCGATCACGGTCTCGCCGCTGCGGCTGACGACCTTCACCGGCGCGATTTCAGCAGTGAAGGCACCCTCGGCAATCGCGGTCTGCGCGCGGCGGAGCGATTCGATGGCGTAGGCGTCCTGCTGCTCGCGGGTCAGCTGGTATTCGTTGGCGGTGTCCTGCGCGAAGGTGCCCATGGCGCGGCCCGCTTCGTAGGCATCCTCGAGGCCATCGAGGAACATGTGGTCATAGGCCGTATCGTGGCCGATGCGCGCGCCGGAGCGGTGCTTCTTGAGGAGGTAGGGCGCGTTGGTCATGCTTTCCATGCCGCCCGCGACGACCATGTCGATCGTGCCCGAAGCGAGCGCTTCGGCGCCCATGATCATGGCCTGCATGCCCGAGCCGCAGACCTTGTTGACCGTCGTCGCCTGGACCGAAGTCGGCAGGCCCGCGTGGATCGCGGCCTGGCGCGCAGGCGCCTGGCCGAGGCCGGCGGGGAGCACGCAGCCCATGTAGACGCGGTCGACCTTCTCGCCCGCGATGCCGGCGCGCTCGACCGCGGCCTTGACGGCGGTTGCGCCGAGCTGGGTGGCGGGGACATCCGAAAGCGCGCCCTGCATGGCGCCCATCGGGGTGCGGGCGAAGGAAAGGATCACAACCGGATCGGCAGCGGAGAATTGGGCCATTGGAAACACTTCCTGTGCTATGGGACCGCGCCAGGCCCCGGTTAGTCCGGCTCATGTAGTCCCCGGGGGTGACGATTTCAATTCGCGTCGAGGAACGCAGAGCTATGCGAGAAGGGACTGCATGCTGATCGTGTTCATCCTGTTCGGGATGGTTGTGGGCGCGGTTGTCGGCAGCTTCATGGGGCTGGTGCTGATCCGCCTGCCGGACGGGCGGCCGCTGGTGATGGACCGTTCATCCTGCGACACCTGCGACAAGGAACTGCAGCCGATCGAGCTCGTCCCCGTTCTTTCATGGGTGATCCAGGGCGGCAAGTGCCGGGAATGCGGCTCTGCCATCGATCGCTGGCAACTGGCGGCGGAACTCGGCGGGGCGCTGATCGGTGCCGTATCTGTCTGGCTGAGCTGGTTTCCGGTCTGGGCGATGATGCTCGGCTGGCAACTGCTGCTGCTGGCGATGCTGGACTTGCGACACATGTGGCTGCCGCGCCAGCTCTCGGCGCTGCTGGGGGCGAGCGGCGCGCTGTTTGCGCTGGTGATGGGATACTGGGCGAACGATCCGATGGTGCTGGTCCAGTCGATGGTCGGCGGCGTGTTCGGCTTCACGGCGCTGTGGATGCTGGGGCAGGGCTATCTGATGTGGCGCGGGCAAGAAGGGCTGGGGGGCGGAGACCCCCCGCTGATGGGCGCCATCGGGCTGTGGCTGGGCCCGCTCGGGGTGATCCACACGCTGCTGCTGGCGAGCCTTGGTGGGCTGGCAGTAGCCGCATTGCTGTGGCGCGCAGGGCGGGAGGTTCGGCCCGATACGATGTTGCCCCTGGGGACCTTGCTGGCGCTGGCGGCGTGGCCGGTGTTTCTGTGGCAGGGGATTTGATACTGCAAGTCGTTATCACCTGGCATTCATTCGTATGTAGTGCCAAAGGGCGCAGAAAACCGCCAAAACAGCGGTCTTCCACAGACAAAAGCTTGGATTTTGAGCCTCATCGGGTCATGCCGCACTTGCACTGAGGGGTTACCGGGACTAGTGCGCGCTCGACATAGAAACAGGCGAGTCAATCCTTTGGCCGAGCAACTGCCCTATCTCGCGCAATATCTGCCGATCCTCATCTTCCTCGGCATCGCGCTCGCGCTTTCGTGCGTGTTCGTGTTCCTTCCGATGGGTGTTTCGCGGCTTACGGGCGCGCACAACCCCAATGCCGAGAAGCTCAGCGAGTATGAGTGCGGCTTCCCCGCGTTCGAGGACCCGCGCAGCCAGTTCGACGTGCGTTTCTATCTCGTCGCGATCCTGTTCATCATCTTCGACCTTGAAGCGGCGTTCCTGTTTCCCTGGGCCGTGAGCCTCAAGCAAAGCGGCTGGGCCGGCTGGGTAACCATGATGGTCTTCCTGTTCGAACTGGTTATCGGCTTCATCTACGCGTGGAAGAAAGGGGCGTTGGACTGGGAATGAGCACCGTGCCTACCTCCTCGATCATCCCGGCCACCGCGGCGGACATGCCGACCGCGCCTGATGCCGCCTTCTTTGACAGCCTGAACGCCGAAGTTTCGGACAAGGGCTTCCTCGTCACCTCGACCGAGGAGCTGTTCCAGTGGGCCCGTACCGGCTCGCTGTGGTGGATGACCTTCGGTCTGGCGTGCTGCGCGGTCGAGATGATCCATGTGAACATGCCGCGCTATGACATGGAGCGCTTCGGTGTCGCCCCGCGCGCTTCCCCGCGCCAGTCGGACGTGATGATCGTGGCCGGCACGCTGTGCAACAAGATGGCCCCGGCGCTGCGCAAGGTCTACGACCAGATGTCGGACCCCAAGTACGTGATCTCGATGGGCAGCTGCGCCAATGGCGGCGGCTATTATCACTACAGCTATTCGGTGGTGCGCGGCTGCGATCGCATCGTGCCGGTCGATATCTATGTGCCTGGTTGCCCGCCGACCGCCGAGGCGCTGCTCTACGGCGTGATGCAGTTGCAGCGGAAGATCCGCCGCGTCGGGACGATCGAGCGGTGAGTGCTGTGATCCTTCGACAAGCTCAGGATGAGCGGACCTTGGTTATGATCCCGACTCCAACCCCGCTCGTGCTGAGCTTGTCGAAGCACGTTCGCGCTGCGCTTTCGGAAGGAACTCGAGCATGACCGTGCTTCATTCCGCCCCCCGCTATTCGCCCTTTGACGGCGTGCTGGAAACGCTGTCCGCCGCGCTGGGCGACATGATCGTCTCCGCGCGCGAGCAGCATGGCGAGATCGTGATCCATGTGGTGCGCGAGCGTATCGTCGAAGCGCTCCAGGCGCTGCGCGATACCCACGAATACCAGCAGCTGATGGACATCGCGGGCGCGGACTACCCTTCGCGGCCCGAGCGCTTCGAGGTGGTCTATTGCCTGCTTTCGCTGACGAAGAACCACCGCCTGATCGTGAAGGTCGCGACCGACGAGGCCACTCCGGTGCCGACGGTGACCGGGCTCTGGCCGAACGCCAGCTGGTACGAGCGCGAGGTCTATGACCTTTACGGCGTGCTCTTTGCCGGGCACCCGGACCTGCGCCGGATCCTGACGGACTACGGCTTCCAGGGCCACCCGTTCCGCAAGGACTTCCCGCTTACCGGCTATGTCGAGCTGCGCTATTCGGAAGAGGACAAGCGCGTCGTCTACGAGAAGGTCGAGCTGGCGCAGGACTTGCGGCAATTCGATTTCATGAGCCCGTGGGAAGGCGCGCACTATGTGCTTCCGGGCGATGAGAAGGCTGAAGGGAACAAGGCATGAGCCTGAGCCTTGAACAGTCGCCCACCACCGGCGACGAGGTCATCACCAACTACACGATCAACTTCGGCCCCCAGCACCCGGCGGCGCACGGCGTGCTGCGCATGGTGATGGAACTGGACGGCGAGATCGTCGAGCGCGTCGATCCGCATGTCGGCCTGCTGCATCGCGGCACCGAGAAGCTGATCGAGCACAAGACCTACCTGCAGGCGCTGCCCTATTTCGACCGGCTGGACTATTGCTCGCCGCTCGCGATGGAGCACTCCTACGTGCTCGCGGTCGAGAAGCTGCTCAACCTCGAAGTGCCGCTGCGGGCGCAGTATCTGCGCGTGCTGTTTGCCGAGCTGACGCGCATCTGCAACCACATGCTGAACCTCGGTTCGCACGTCATGGACGTCGGCGCGATGACGCCGAACCTGTGGTTGTTCGAGATCCGCGAGGACTGCCTCAACTTCTTCGAACGCGCATCGGGCGCGCGCATGCATGCGGCGTGGTTCCGCCCCGGCGGCGTGCATCAGGATGTGCCGCTCAAGCTGCTGACCGACATTGCCGATTGGCTCGACACGCGCCTGCCGCAGCTGTTCGAGGATGCGATGAGCCTCGTCGTCGACAATCGCATCTTCAAGCAGCGCAATGTCGATATCGCCATTGTCAGCCGCGATGATGCGATTGCCTGGGGCTTCTCGGGCCCGATGATCCGTGGTTCGGGCATCCCGTGGGATCTGCGCAAGAGCCAGCCCTACGACGTCTATGACCGCATGGACTTCGAGGTACCGGTGGGCACGCGCGGCGATTGCTATGACCGGTTCATGGTGCGCGTCGAGGAAGTGCGCCAGTCCGCCCGGATCATGAAGCAGTGCCTGGCCGAAATGCCGGAAGGGCCGGTTGCGAGCACCGACCGCAAGGTCGTCCCGCCCAAGCGCGGCGAGATGAAGCAGTCGATGGAAGCGCTGATCCATCACTTCAAGCTCTACACCGAAGGCTTCCACGTGCCGGCGGGCGAAGTCTATGTCGCGACGGAAAGCCCCAAGGGCGAGTTCGGCGTCTATCTGGTCTCGGACGGCACCAACAAGCCCTACCGCTGCAAGATCCGCCCGACTGCATTCAGCCACCTGCAGGCGATGGACTTCATGACCAAGGGCCACATGCTGCCTGACGTCACCGCGATCATCGGCGCGATCGACGTGGTGTTCGGGGAGTGCGACCGGTGAGTTTGCTGTCGCGCTACGAGGCGTACCTTTATGAGCAGTGCCGGCGGGGCGGTACGCAGATCGGGACGCAACTGCTTCCCTGGTTTGTGCTGGCGATTGCCGTCGGCGCTCTGCTTCCGCGGGTTCCAACCTTAAAAGATAGCCTGTCGGAGTTGCTGGTCGTCGGCCTCGCAGCCTCGCCGATCCTGATCGGTGCGGTGCTGGTGACGCGGGCACGCTGGCGCGCCTATTGCGCGCGGATCGACGAGGATGGCCGAAATGGCTGACAACCTCGCCACCGCCAAGGCCATGATTGCCGCCTACAACGCGCAGGACGTGGATACCTACGTCTCGTACATGACCGACGACGCCTGCGAGGCGAACTATCGCGGCGATGTCGTGCGTGAAGGCAAGGAAGGCACGCGCTCGGGCCTTGCCGCCGCGTTCGCGCGCTGGCCGCAGAACCATGCCGAGATCACGCACGCGCAGGCCATCGGCACCTACGTGCTGATGCGCGAACATGTGACGCGCGGGCCTGCAACCGACGGGTCGGCGCTGGTCGAGCCGTTCGACGTTGTCGCGGTCTATTCTTTCGAAGGCGAGAAGTGCTCTCGCGTGGAGTTCATTCGCTGATGGCTGACCGTCATATCGAACCTGATACCCCGACCTTGCGCGCCCGCTGGGGCTCTTTCGCGTGGACGGCGGAGAATGCCGAGAAGGCGAAGACGATCATCGCGCGCTATCCGGCGGGCCGCCAGCGCTCGGCGGTGATGCCGCTGCTCGATCTGGCGCAGCGCCAGGTGGGTGCGGAAGAAAACACGCAAGGGTGGCTGCCGATTCCGGTGATGGAATATGTCGCGAAGCAGCTCGACATGCCGATCATCCGCGTGGTCGAAGTCGCGACGTTCTACACGATGTACAACATCGCCCCGATCGGCCGGTTCCACGTGCAGGTCTGCGGGACGACGCCGTGCATGCTGCGCGGCTCGGACGACATCATCGCGGCATGCAAGGCCAAGGGGCTGAAGAAGGGCCACACCACCGAGGACGGCCTGTTCAGCTTCACTGAAGTGGAATGCATGGGCAACTGCGCGTCCGCGCCGATGGTCCAGATCAACGACGACAACTACGAGGATCTGACCGCGGCGGACATGACGCGCATCCTCGATGAGCTGGCGGCGGGCAAGCAGCCCAAGACCGGCACGCAGGCGCCGGGCCGCCACACTGTCGAGCCGCTCGGCGGGCCGACAACGCTGACCGCGATGGTTTCAGCCAATCACGATTACCGGAGTGAGTGGTAACATGGCGCTCGCTGACAAGGACCGCATTTTCACCAACCTCTACGGCTACCAGCCGTGGAACCTGAAGGCCGCGCAGGCGCGCGGGGATTGGGACAACACCAAGGCCCTGATGGAGCGCGGGCAGGACGCGATCATCGAGGAAATCAAGGCGAGCGGCCTGCGCGGGCGCGGCGGTGCGGGCTTCCCGACCGGCATGAAGTGGTCGTTCATGCCCAAGGAGAGCAAGGACGGCCGTCCGAGCTTCCTTGTCATCAATGCCGACGAGAGCGAGCCGGGTTCGTGCAAGGACCGCGAGATCATCCGCCACGATCCGCACAAGCTGATCGAAGGCGCGCTGGTCGCAGGCTATGCGATGCGGGCGCGGGCGGCCTATATCTACATTCGCGGCGAATATATCCGCGAGGCCGAGACGCTGTTTGCCGCCGTGGCCGAAGCCTATGAAGCGGGGCTGCTGGGCAAGAACGCCTGCGGTTCGGGCTATGATTTCGATGTCTTCGTCCACCGCGGCGCGGGCGCCTACATCTGCGGCGAAGAGACCGCGATGATCGAGAGCCTCGAGGGCAAGAAAGGCCAGCCGCGCCTCAAGCCGCCGTTCCCGGCAGGCGCGGGGCTCTATGGCTGCCCGACGACGGTGAACAACGTCGAGAGCATCGCGGTTGCGCCGACGATCCTGCGGCGCGGGGCGGCGTGGTTTTCGAGCTTCGGGCGCGACAACAACAAGGGCACCAAGCTGTTCCAGATCAGCGGGCATGTCGAAAAGCCCTGCGTGGTCGAGGAAGCGATGAGCATTCCGTTCAGCGAGCTGATCGAGAAGCATTGCGGCGGCATTCGCGGTGGGCGCGACAACCTGCTCGCGGTGATCCCCGGCGGTTCCTCGGTGCCGCTGGTGCCGGCGGCGGAGATCTGGGACGCGCCGATGGACTTCGACGGCCTGCGCGCGGTCGGTTCGGGCCTCGGCACGGCGGCGGTGATCGTGATGGACAAGTCCACCGATATCGTCCGCGCGATCAGCCGGCTTTCCTATTTCTACAAGCACGAGAGCTGCGGCCAGTGCACCCCGTGCCGCGAAGGCACCGGCTGGATGTGGCGCGTGATGGAACGCCTGCGCACTGGCGATGCCGACGTCAGCGAGATCGATATGCTGCATCAGGTGACCAAGCAGGTTGAAGGCCACACGATCTGCGCGCTGGGTGACGCGGCGGCCTGGCCGATCCAGGGCCTGATCCGCCACTTCCGGCCCGAGATCGAGCGCCGGATTGCGGAAAATCAGCGGGAGGCGGCGGAGTGAGCATTACGCCTACTGACGCAGTGGTCGGAGTGATCTTGGGCTTCGCCGCCCTTGCGTATTGGGTCTTCCGCCCCCGCCGCGAATCCGACCAACCCGGACCCCATAACAATTGGAGGAGGCCGCAGCGCGGCGTCGAATCCGGTTTCCATGAAGGCATTTCCGACGCTAGCGGCGGCGATGGAGGTCATTTCTAATGCCCAAGCTCAAAGTCGACGGCGTAGAGCTCGAAGTTCCCGCTGGCGCGACGGTGCTGCAGGCGTGCGAGCTCGCCGGCAAGGAAATTCCCCGGTTCTGCTATCACGAGCGGCTCAGCATCGCGGGCAACTGCCGCATGTGTCTGGTCGAAGTGAAGCCCGGGCCGCCCAAGCCGCAGGCTTCGTGTGCGCTGCCGGCCAGCGAGGGCCAAGAAATCCGCACCGACAGCGAGATGGTCAAGAAGGCGCGCGAGGGGGTGATGGAGTTTCTCCTCATCAACCACCCGCTCGATTGCCCGATCTGCGATCAGGGCGGCGAATGCGATCTGCAGGACCAGTCAGTCGCCTATGGCCGCGGCGCCTCGCGCTATGACGAGAACAAGCGCGCCGTCACCGACAAGTACATGGGCCCGCTGATCAAGACGACGATGACGCGGTGCATCCACTGCACGCGCTGCGTGCGTTTCTCGGAAGAGATCGCGGGCGTGGACGAGATCGGCGCGCTTTATCGCGGCGAGGGGATGCAGATTTCGACGTACCTTGAAGGCGCGGCGAAGCATGAGCTTTCGGCCAATGTGATCGACCTCTGCCCGGTCGGCGCGCTGACTTCGAAGCCTTATGCGTTCGAGGCGCGGCCGTGGGAGCTGAAGAAGACGCTGGGCATCGACGTGTCGGACGCGGTCGGCTCCAACATCCGTATCGACAGCCGGGGCCGCGAAGTGCTGCGCATCCTGCCGCGCGTGAACGATGACGTGAACGAGGAATGGCTGTCGGACCGCGCGCGCTATGTCGTGGATGGCCTCACGCGCCGCCGTTTGGACAAGCCGTGGCTGCGCAAGGATGGCAAGCTGACGGCGGCTTCGTGGGCCGAAGCGTTTGACGCGGTCGCCAAGATCAATCCGGGCGCTTCGGTGGCCGTGATCTCGGGCGATCAGGTCGATTGCGAGACGATGTTTGCGGCGAAGGCCTTGGCGCGCGCGCTGGGCTCGAGCCTGCTTGAAGGCCGCCAGACGGGTCTGGCCTACACCGCGACCAATCTGGCGGCGGTGGCGTTCAATTCGACCTTTGCCGGGATCGAGGACGCGGACGCGATCCTGATCGTGGGCAGCCACGTGCGCGATGAAGCGCCGCTGGTGAACACGCGGCTGCGCAAGGCGGCGAAGCGGGGCGCGAAGGTTTTCGTGATCGGCGCGGCCTGGGACCCGACCTATCCGGCCACGTTCCTTGGCGAAGATTCCGCCATTCTCAACGATGTGCCAGCGGAAGTTGTGGCGGCGTTCGAGGGTGCGAAGAGGCCTGCGATCATCATCGGCGGGGCTGGCCTTGCCAAGGGTGCGCTGGAAGCGGGCCTCGCCTTTGCCGAGCGCTTCAAGCTGGTCACCAACGAGTGGAACGGCTTCAACGTGCTGCACATGGCCGCGAGCCGCATGGGCGGACTGATGCTGGGCTATGCGCAGCCGGGCGGCCTCGCGGATCTGGTGGCTGGCAAGCCCAAGATGGTGATTTCGCTCGGTGCGGACGAGGTGGACTACACCAAGTTTGCCGGTTCGATGATCGTGCATATCGGCCACCATGGTGACAAGGCGGCGCATGCGGCGGACGTGATCCTGCCCGCCGCCGCTTTCACCGAGAAGGACGGCACTTACGTCAACACCGAAGGCCGCGTGCAGTATTCCGAACGCGCGGTCTATGCGCCGGGCGATGCGCGCGAGGACTGGACAATCCTGCGCGCCATGGCCGATGCGCTGGGCGTTTCGGTGGGCTTCGACAGCTTTGAGCAGCTGCGCGCAGCGATGATCGCCGAAGTGCCCGCACTCGGCGTGGAAGGGCTGGCCGACTACGGCGCGTTGCCTGCCGCGCCTGCCGGTGCCAAGGCGGACGGCGTGATCGCGGCCTACCCGATCAAGGACCACTACCTCACCAACGCCATCGCGCGGTCGAGCCCGACGCTGCAGCGCTGCTCGGCGGAACTGCTGCACGGTGAGACATTTGCGGAGGCCGCGGAATGATCCCGTTTTTCCAGTGGACGGGCCTCTCGTTCGAGGCGGCTTGGGTGGTTTCGACCATCGCGGAGATCCTGCTGATCGCGCTGCCGGTCATGCTGGCAGTGGCACTGGTCATCTATGCCGACCGCAAGATCTGGGCGGCGATGGCGCTGCGCAAGGGGCCGAACGTGGTGGGGCCGATCGGCATCCTCCAGTCGTTTGCGGACGGCCTCAAGGTCTTCCTGCAGGAAACGATCATTCCTGCGGCGGCGAACAAGGGCCTGTTCCTGATCGCGCCGATCATCACGTTCACCGTGGCGCTGATGGCCTGGGCGGTGATCCCGTTCAATTCGGGCGCGGTGCTGGCGGATATCAATGTCGGCCTGCTTTACGTCCTGGCGATCTCGTCGCTGGGGGTTTACGGGGTGGTGATCGCGGGCTGGTCGTCGAACTCGAAATACCCGTTTTTCAGCGCGATGCGCGCTTCGGCACAGATGATTTCCTATGAAGTCTCGATCGGCTTCATCCTCATCTGCGTGGTGCTGTGGGCGGGCTCGTTCAACTTGAACGAGATCGTCAAGGCGCAGAAGGATCACGTCTGGATCATCAACGGCTTCGTGGCGAACCCGCTGCTGTTCCCGGTCTGGGTGATGTTCCTGATCTCGGGCATGGCCGAAACCGCGCGCGCGCCGTTCGACCTGACCGAGGCGGAGTCGGAGCTCGTCGCGGGGTATCAGACCGAATATTCGTCGATGGCCTTCGCGCTCTACTGGCTGGGCGAATATGCCAACGTGCTCCTGATGTGCACGCTGAACGCCACGCTGTTCTGGGGTGGCTACCTGCCGCCGCTCGACATTCCGGTGCTCTATCTGGTGCCGGGGCTGGTGTGGCTGCTGCTCAAGATCCTGTTTTTCTTCTTCATCTTCAGCTGGGTCAAGGCAACCGTGCCGCGGTACCGCTATGACCAGCTGATGCGGCTGGGCTGGAAGATCTTCCTGCCGCTCTCGCTGTTCTTCGTGTTCGCGATCAGCGGATACCTCATGGCCACCGGACATTTCGCATGACCGTCTCGCAGATCATCAAGAGCTTCACGCTGTGGGAGTTCGTGAAGGCGCACTGGCTGACCTTGAAGTACCTCTTCAAGCCCAAGGCGACGATCAACTACCCGTTCGAGAAGAACCCGCTCTCCCCGCGCTTCCGCGGTGAACATGCGCTGCGCCGTTATCCCAATGGCGAGGAGCGCTGCATCGCGTGCAAGCTGTGCGAGGCGGTGTGCCCGGCGCAGGCGATCACCATCGAGGCGGAGCCCCGTGAGGACGGCAGCCGCCGCACCACGCGCTATGACATCGACATGACCAAGTGCATCTTCTGCGGCTTCTGCCAGGAAGCCTGCCCGGTCGATGCCATCGTCGAAGGTCCGAACTTCGAATACGCGACCGAAACGCGCGAGGAGCTCTTGTACGACAAGGCCAAGCTGCTCGCCAACGGGGACAAGTGGGAGCGGGCGCTGGCCGCGAACCTTGAAGCCGACGCACCGTACCGCTAGGGGCCCCGCAACATGATCCAGGCCTTTGCCTTCTATCTTTTCACGGCGATCATGCTGTTCAGCGCGATCTCGGTGATATTCGCACGCAACCCGGTCCATTCGGTGCTCTGGCTCATCCTCGCATTCTTCAACGCGGCGGGGCTGATGGTGCTGGTCGGCGCCGAGTTCATCGCGATGCTGCTGGTCATCGTCTACGTCGGCGCGGTCGCGGTGCTGTTCCTGTTCGTCGTGATGATGCTCGACATCGACTTTTCGGAGATGCGCGCCGGCTTCATCAAGAACGCGCCACTAGGTCTGCTGATCGCGGCGGTGCTGCTCGCCGAGCTGGGGCTGGGCCTTGGCGTGTGGCACTCGGGCGCGCTGCAACTGGGTGTGGCGAGCGGGGCTGCAGCAACGCCGGAGGGCCTCTCCAACACGGCGGCCATCGGCGCGCTGCTCTACACGCGCTACCTGTTCCTGTTCGAGGCGGCGGGGATCATCCTGCTCGTCGCCATGATCGGCGCTATCGTGCTGACGCACCGCCAGCGCAGCGATACGCGCGGGCAGAATGTCGGCCGCCAGATCGCGCGCCGTCCGGAAGAGGCGACCATCAACGTCAAGCCCGCCGTGGGCCAGGGGGTGACGCTGTGATGCAGTTTAACCACCTACATCCGCTCACCCTGAGCCTGTCGAAGGGTGCTTGCGCAGCGGTTGGGTGCGGGCTTCGACAAGCTCAGCCTGAGCGGTTTTTGGGTTTGGTTCAGGATCAGGGGGCCGGGCTGTGATTGGTATCGAACATTATGTTGCCGTCAGCTCGATCCTGTTCGTGCTCGGCGTGCTGGGCATCTTCCTCAACCGCAAGAACGTGATCGTGATCCTGATGGCGATCGAGCTGATCCTGCTCGCGGTGAACCTCAATCTCGTGGCGTTCAGCGCGTTCCTGCATGACCTCACGGGTCAGATCTTCGCGATGTTCGTGCTGACCGTGGCGGCCGGCGAGGCGGCGATCGGGCTTGCCATTCTCGTCATCTACTTCCGCGGCCGCGGCACGATCGCGGTGGACGACGTCAATCGGATGAAGGGGTAAGCGGACCGTGCATCCGATCCAACTTATCGTTTTCCTGCCGCTGCTGGCAGCGCTGGTCGCAGGACTGGGCGCCCGGCTGATCGGCAAGGTGCCGGCCAAGATCGTGACGACGGGGGCGCTTTTCGTATCGTGCGCGCTGTCCTGGCCGATCTTCCTTTCGTTCCTGTCAGGCAGCGCCGAAGCCACGGTGGTACCGGTGCTGCAGTGGGTGCGCTCGGGCGATCTCGACTTCCAGTGGGCGCTCAGGGTCGACACGCTGACTGCGGTTATGCTGGTGGTTGTGACCAGCGTCTCGGCGCTCGTCCACCTGTACTCATGGGGCTACATGGACGAGGAGCCCGATCAGGCGCGGTTCTTCGCCTATCTGTCGCTGTTCACCTTCGCGATGCTGATGCTGGTGACGGCTGACAACCTCGTCCAGATGTTCTTCGGCTGGGAAGGGGTGGGCCTTGCCTCTTATCTGCTGATCGGATTCTGGTTCCGCAAGCCCTCGGCCAACGCTGCCGCGATGAAGGCATTCGTGGTCAACCGCGTCGGTGACCTCGGTTTCATGCTGGGCATTTTCGGGACGTTCCTGGTGTTCGGCACCGTCTCGATCCCGGCGATCCTGGCGGCGGCGCCGGGCATGGCGGGCTCGACCATCGGCTTCCTTGGCCACCGCTTCGATACGATGACGGTGCTGTGCATTCTCCTGTTCATCGGCGCGATGGGCAAGTCGGCGCAGCTTGGCCTTCACACCTGGCTGCCGGACGCGATGGAAGGCCCGACGCCGGTTTCGGCGCTGATCCACGCCGCGACCATGGTGACCGCAGGCGTGTTCATGGTCTGCCGCCTTTCGCCGATGTTCCAGACCAGCGAAACCGCGATGACCGTGGTGACCTACGTGGGCGCGGCAACACTGTTCTTCGCCGCGACGATCGGCACGACGCAGTGGGACATCAAGCGGGTGATCGCTTATTCGACCTGCTCGCAGCTTGGCTACATGTTCGTGGCGGCGGGCGTCGGCGCGCCGGGTGCGGCGATGTTCCACTTGTTCACCCACGCCTTCTTCAAGGCGCTGCTGTTCCTCGGCGCGGGCTCGGTCATCCATGCGATGCACCATGAGCAGGACATGCGCTATTACGGCGGCCTGAGGAAGCACATCCCGGTCACGTTCTGGGCGATGATGGCGGGCACGCTTGCGATCACCGGCGTCGGTATCGTCGACGTGTTTGGCTTCGCGGGCTTCTATTCGAAGGACTCGATCCTCGAGGCGGCTTATGCCAGCGGGACCGGCCCCGGCCACTTCGGCTTCTGGATGGGGATCACCGCCGCGCTGCTGACGAGCTTCTACTCGTGGCGCCTGATGTTCCTGACCTTCTGGGGCAAGCCGCGCTGGGAGCTCTCCGAGCATATCCTGCACGCGGTTCATGACGCACACGGCCATGGTGATCACGCACACGGCCATGGTGATCACGCACACGGGCATGATGATCACCACGCGCATGCCTCGCACGACGGCACCGCCGGCTATCATCCGCATGAAAGCCCGTGGGTCATGCTGCTGCCACTGGTGCTGCTGTCGGTCGGCGCGGTCATTGCGGGCTATGTCTTCCACCATGCCTTCATCAGCGAAGGCGAGGGCGAGTTCTGGAAGAACAGTGTCGCCTTCAGCGAACACCTCATCCATGCGATGCACGAGGTGCCGGAATGGGTGAAGTGGGCGCCGTTCGCGGTGATGGTCACCGGCCTTGCCGGTGCCTACGTCGCCTATATCGCGAGCCCAGGCCTGCCGGCGGCGTTCAGCAGCGCCATCGGGCCGCTGTACCGCTTCGTCTACAACAAGTGGTACTTCGACGAGCTCTACAACGTGCTCTTCGTGAAGCCTGCGATGGCGCTCGGCCGCCTGTTCTGGAAGCAGGGTGACATCGGGATCATCGACCGCTTCGGCCCCAACGGCGCGGCCTGGGTGGTCGCCCGTTCGAGCCGGATCGCGGTGCGGCTGCAGTCCGGATACCTCAACAGCTATGCGCTGGTCATGCTCGTCGGCCTTGTCGGCGCGGTCAGCTGGGTGATTGCACGATGATCGGGTTTCCTATTCTCAGCTTGATGCTCCTCGTGCCGCTGGTCGGCGCGGTGGCCTGCCTCATGGCGGGGCGCGAGCAGGCGCGCATGATCGCGCTGGTGGCGACGCTGGTCGATCTCGTGCTGGGCGCGGTGCTGTGGTCGCATTACCAGATCGGCGGGCCGCAGTGGCAGTTCCAGGAGCATGCCTCGATCTTCGCGGGCTTCGAATGGAAGCTCGGCATCGACGGGATCGCGCTGCTGCTGATTGCACTGACGGTGTTCCTCATGCCGATCTGCATCGGCGCGAGCTGGAACGCGATCGAGAAGCGCGCGGGCGAGTACTACGCCAACTTCCTGATCATGGAGACGCTGATGATCGGCGTCTTCACCGCGCAGGACCTATTCCTGTTCTACATCATGTTCGAGGCCGGCCTGATCCCGATGTACCTGATCATCGGCATCTGGGGCGGGGCGGACCGCATCTACGCCAGCTACAAGTTCTTCCTCTACACGCTGCTCGGATCGGTGCTGATGCTGATCGCGATGATGTGGATGGTGAACGAGGCAGGTTCCAGCGACATCCCGACGCTGATGGCCTACAGCTTCCCGGTCAAGGCGCAGACCTGGCTGTGGCTGGCCTTCTTCGCGAGCTTCGCGGTGAAGATGCCGATGTGGCCGACGCACACCTGGCTGCCCGACGCGCATGTGCAGGCGCCGACCGCGGGTTCGGTGATCCTCGCGGGCGTGCTGCTCAAGATGGGCGGCTACGGCTTCATCCGCTTCTCGCTGCCGATGTTCCCCGAGGCATCCGCGCAGTTCGCGCCGCTGATCTACGCGCTGTCGATGGCGGCGGTGGTGATCACCTCGCTGATCGCGCTGGTGCAGCACGACATGAAGAAGCTTATCGCCTATTCCTCGGTCGCGCACATGGCGATCGTGACGGTCGGGCTCTTTGCGTTCAACCGGCAGGGCCTTGAAGGCTCGATGATCGTGATGCTGAGCCACGGCATCGTCTCGGGCGCGCTGTTCCTGGCCGTCGGCGTGATCTACGACCGGCTGCACACGCGCGAGATCGACCGCTACGGCGGCCTTGCCATCAACATGCCGGCCTATGCGCTGTTCTTCATGCTGTTCACGATGGCCTCGGTCGGCCTGCCCGGCACGAGCGGCTTCGTCGGCGAGTTCCTCTCGCTCATGGGCATCTACGCGCAGTCGAGCTGGGTTGCGCTGATCTGCACCACCGGCATCATCCTCGGCGCGGCTTACATGCTCTATCTCTATCGCCGCGTGGTGTTCGGCGTCCAGAAGAACGAGGACGCGGCGGCGATGCCCGATCTCGACGCGCGCGAATGGGCGATGATGATCCCGCTCGCGGCCGCCGTCATGTGGATGGGCGTCTATCCGGAAACCTTCCTCGCGCCGATGCGCAAGGATATCGCCAGCCTCGAAGCGCGGCTCGCACAGGCGCGGCCCAAGGGCGACGCGGATGTTCAGATCGCTGCCATTCCGCCTGCCGCGACGACTCATGAACATGGGGATGCAATGGAACACGGGGCTGAGTCTGCCCACGAGGGAGCACGCTGATGGAACTGCTGCGCTCTCTGGCGATTACCGGGACCGAGGAAGTCCTCAGCGTTTCTGGCCTGATCCTGCTGCTCGCCGCCGCCTGGGGTGGTGACAAGGCCTCGCGCGTCATCTCGATTGCTGCCGTCGCTGCGCTCACGGTTTGCGCTGTCCTGACCGCACCGGCGCTCAGCCAGGCCGCGATGGGCGAGGCGGCAAGCGCGTGGAACGGCCAGTTCTCGGGCGACGCCTTTGCCGCGTTCGGCAAGCTCCTGATCTACATCGGCGCCGCCGTCACGCTGATCGTCGCCCCGGCGTTCTTCGAGCGCGAGAAGGCGATGCGCGCGGAATTTCCGCTGCTGGTGCTGCTGGCGGCGATGGGCATGGGCATGATGGTCTCGGCGACCGACATGCTGGCGCTCTACATCGGGCTCGAGCTCAACAGCCTCGCCGCCTACGTCATGGCCTCGTTCCTGCGCAGCGACGAGCGTTCGGCGGAAGCGGGACTCAAGTACTTCGTGCTGGGTTCGCTCGCTTCGGGCATTCTGCTTTATGGCATCAGCCTGACGTATGGTTTTACCGGCAGCACCAGCTTCGCCGGGATCCACGGCGCGCTGGCCGGCACGCTCTCGACGGGCGCGGTGTTCGGCGTTGTCTTCGTGCTGGCGGGCCTTGCCTTCAAGGTCAGCGCGGCGCCGTTCCACATGTGGACGCCGGACGTCTACGAAGGCGCACCGACCCCGGTGACGACTTTCTTCGCGACGGCACCCAAAGTTGCGGCGCTAGCCCTCCTGATGCGTGTTAGCCTCTTCGCGTTCGGCTCGCAGCCGGGCGTGTGGCAGCAGATCGTGATCTTCGTCGCGCTGCTGTCGATCGTGATCGGCGCGCTCGGCGCGATCGGGCAGGACAACATCAAGCGCCTGCTCGCCTATTCCTCGATCAACAACGTCGGCTTCATGCTGATCGGGCTTGCCTGCGCCAATCAGACGGGCGCTGCGGCGATGCTGGTCTACCTTGCGATCTATGTCGCGATGACCGTTGCGGGCTTTGTCGCGGTGCTGATGCTGCGCGATGCGAATGGGGCGCAGGTTGAATCGATCACCGCGATGGCGGGTCTCTCGAAGACGCGCCCTGCGCTCGCGTGGGCTATTGCCGCGGTCATGTTCAGCCTTGCCGGCATTCCGCCGCTGTTCGGCTTCTGGGGCAAGTTCGTGGTGTTCCAGGCCGCCGTGCAGGCGGGGCTACTGACGCTGGCGGCCATCGGTATCGCGGCTTCGGTGATCGGCGCGTTCTACTACCTCAAGGTCGTCAAGGTGATGTTCTTCGACGAGGCGGCCGACGTGGTGACGGGCCAGAGCGACATGGCGCAGCGCGTGCTGCTGTTCGTATCGACGGTAGTGATCTCGCCGCTGGGTTGGCTGGTGACGAAGCCGCTCGGTGTCCTCGCTGGCAACGCGGCTGCCGCGCTGTTCCACATCGCGTGATCGGCTGAGCCCCCGGTGCCGGACCCCATGATTAGGGTCGTGGCGGAGATCGCCTCGACCAATTCGGCGCTGCTGGAGCGGCTGTCGCAGGGCGAGGCGCCGGCGGAAGGGCATTGGCTGGTCGCGGACCGCCAGACCGCCGGGCGCGGGCGCGCAGGGCGGGTCTGGACCGGCGGGTTCGGCAACTTCATGGGATCGACGGCTGTCGCGCTGCGTGATCATGAGGCTTTGCCGCAAACCCTTGCGCTGGTGGCGGGGTTGAGCGTCCACCGGGCGCTGATGGCCGTGGCGCCCGAACTTGTCGGGCTTGCGCTGAAGTGGCCGAACGATCTCTTGGTGGGCGAGGCCAAGCTGGGCGGCATCCTGCTTGAGCGGCAGCGCGATGCCGTGGTTGTCGGCATTGGGGTCAATCTGGCGGAAGCGCCGGATGTGCCGGGACGCAAGACGGCATCGCTGGCGGGCCTTGGTTATAGCGTGAGCCGTGATGCCTTTGCTGCCGCATTGACGGAGACCTGGGCCGAGGACCTGACGGCATGGCATGCGGGCGGCTGGCCGATGCTGCGTGAGGCCTGGCTTGTGCGTTCGCTGCCCAAAGGCACCCTGCTGGGGGTGAACCTCAGCGAGGAAGGCCATCTGATCGGCGGATTTGCTGGGCTCGAGCCCGATGGGGCGGTCCTTCTGCGCTTGGCGGACGGCGCGGTCCGTGCCATCCACGCCGGAGACGTCGAGCTTATCGGCCCAAGCCGCTTCGACGCAGGAGGAAACGATGCTTCTGGCGGTTGACGTTGGCAACACCAACGTCGTGTTCGCGCTGTTCGACGGGCGGGAAATCCGCTCGCGCTGGCGGGTGGCGACCGATCCGCGGCGCACGGCGGACGAATATGCGGTGTGGCTGCTGCAGCTGATGAAGATCCAGGGCTTCGACCCGGAGCGCGTGCGGCAGATCCTGATTTCGACCGTGGTGCCGCGCGCGCTGCACAACCTGCAGGTGCTTGGGCAGAAGTATTTCGGGATCGATCCGCTGATCGCCGGGCAGCCGCCGGTGGAGTGGGGCTTCGTCGCCGACGTCGAGCAGCCGCGCTCGCTGGGGGCGGACCGGGCGGTGAACACCGTGGCGGCGCATGCCAAGTACGAAGGCGACCTGATCGTGGTCGACTTCGGCACGGCGACCACCTTCGACGTGGTCGACGCAAGCGGCGCCTACAAGGGCGGGATCATCGCGCCGGGTATCAACCTTTCGCTCGATGCGCTGGTGACGGCGGCGGCCAAACTGCCGCGCATCGCCATCGCGCCGCCGCAAGGCAACAATCGCAGCGTGATCGGCCGTAACACTGAAGACCAGATGCAGATCGGCGTGTTCTGGGGCTATGTGGCGATGATGGAAGGCCTGATATCGCGTCTGCGTGAAGAGATCGGAAGGCCCGCCAAGGTGGTCGCCACCGGCGGGCTGGCGGTGCTGTTTGATCAGCACACCGCGATCTTCGACCATGTCGATACCGACCTGACGCTGGATGGCATTGCCATCCTGGCGGAACGCGTGGCCGCGCGCTGACCATCGGGCGTGCTGCGAACCTTTGGCCAGATTGGCCGCTAGTGAACTGGAATTGTTGTGAAACCCGGTAAGGAATTGCTGTTTCTCGCGCTCGGCGGATCGGGCGAGATCGGCATGAACGTCAATCTCTACGGCTGCGACGGCAAATGGCTGATGGTCGACCTCGGCATGACCTTTGCCGACCCGTACTACCCGGGGGTCGATCTCGTGTTCGCCGATCTTTCGTTCATCGAGGAGCGGCTGGACGATCTCGTCGGGGTGGTGCTGACTCATGCGCACGAGGACCATATCGGCGCGGTGCCCTATTTCGCGCTCGATCTCGGCGTGCCGCTCTATGCGACGCCCTTCACCGCGCGGCTTGTCGCGGAGAAGCTGGCCGAGGCAGGAATTTCCAAGGATGTGCAGCTGAACGTCGTGCCGAACGAGGCTTCGCTGAGCCTCGGGCCGTTCGACATCCGCTATGTGCCGCTGGCGCACTCGATTGCCGAAGGCAACGCGCTGGTGATCGAGACGCCTCATGGCCGCGTGTTCCACACCGGCGACTGGAAGCTCGATGACGAGCCGCTGATCGGCGTGCCGGCGACCGAGGGCGACCTTACCGCGCTGGGCGACGAGGGTGTGCTGGCGCTGGTCTGCGATTCGACCAACGTGTTCAATCCCAAGCCCTCCGGCTCCGAAGGCGCGGTGCGCGACGGGCTGATGGAGATGGTGAAGGGTCTCAAGGGCAAGCGCGTCGTTGTCACCACGTTCGCCTCGAACGTGGCGCGGCTGCAGACGCTGGCCGAAGTGGCCGAGGCGACCGGGCGGCAGCTCTGCGTGGCGGGGCGCTCGCTCGACCGGATCATCGGAGTCTCGCAGGCGAGCGGGTACCTCAAGGCCTTTCCCGACGTGATGCGGATGGAAGACGCGATGGACTTGCCGCGCGGCGAAGTGCTCGTGCTGGCGACCGGCGGACAGGGCGAACCGCGTGCGGCGCTCGCGCGGATTGCTTCGGATACGCATCCCATCCGGCTCGAGAAGGGCGATGCGGTGATCTTCTCGAGCCGCCAGATACCGGGCAACGAACTGGCTATCGGGCGAGTGCAAAACCAGCTGGCGGCCAAGGGCGTGGAGATCCTGACCGACCGGCAGGGCATGATCCACGTCTCGGGTCATCCGGGGCGACCTGAACTGGAAGCGCTCTACAGCTGGCTGCGACCGGAAATCCTGGTGCCCGTGCACGGCGAGATGCGCCACATGGCCGAGCAGGCGCGGCTGGGGAAGGCGAGCGGGATCAAGCGCACGATCGTCCAGAAGAACGGCGATCTGGTGCGCCTCGCGCCCGATGGCCCGACCAAGCTGAGCGAAGTGCGCGCAGGGCGGCTCGTGCTCGATGGTGACATCATCGCGCCCGCAGACGGCAGCGCGATGGGCCAGCGGCGCAAGCTGGCGGAGAGTGGCGTGGTGGTGGCCGCGCTCGCGGTCTCGCCGGTCGGCAAGCTGAAGTCGGCCATCGAGATCGCGGCGGTCGGGCTGCCGCTTGAAGAGGACATGGGCGAGTTCATCGCCGAAGCGCAAGGCGATGTCGCCAAGGCGCTGGGCACGCTCAAGGGCGAGAAGGCGCGCGACAGGGCGGCGATTTCCGAAACGGTGCGGCTGACCGTGCGGCGCGCGGCGCAGCGCTGGTCGGGCAAGAAGCCGGTCGTCCAGGTCATGCTGCGGGAAGGCTGAAGCCGATGAAGTGGACATCCATCCTCGCGATCTGGACGCTGTTCTGGGTGCTTTCGGCCTTCCTCGTGATGCCGTTCGGGGTACGTACGGCGGATGAGATGGGTGTCGAGAAAGTGCCCGGTCAGGCGCCGAGTGCGCCGGCGAACTTCAACCCGCGCAAGCTCCTGCTGCGCGCCTCGGTGCTCTCGACCGTGCTGTTCTGGTTCTACTACGCGAACTACGTGAACCACTGGATCACGATCCAGGACCTCGACATCGCGCCCCTGCTGGGGATTTAGACGCCTTCGAGCGCGTAGCCCGCCGAGCGCACCGTGCGCACGGGATCGGGCGCGCCGGGGATGGCGATGGCTTGGCGCAGGCGGCGGATGTGGACGTCGACCGTGCGAAGTTCGATGTCGCTGCCGCTGCCCCAGACCGCATCGAGCAATTGCCCGCGCGAGAAGACGCGGCCCGGGTGCTCCATGAAATGGCGCAGCAGGCGGAACTCGGTCGGCCCGATCTTGATCGCCTGCCCATTACGGGTGACGCGATGCGCGGTGGGGTCGAGCGCAAGATCGCCGACGGTGATCGTCTCGCCCGCCAGCGCGGGGCGCACGCGGCGCAGCACGGCACCGACGCGGGCGATGAGCTCGCGCGGGGAGAAGGGCTTCGTTACATAGTCGTCCGCGCCGGTTTCGAGGCCGCGCACACGGTCGTCCTCGTCGCTGCGCGCGGTGAGGATGATGATGGGCACGTGGGCGGTCGACTTGTTGCGGCGCAGGCGGCGGCAGACTTCGATGCCGCTGGTGCCGCCGATCATCCAGTCGAGCAGGACGAGATCCGGAGTATCCTCGGCAGCGAGGAGCAGGGCCTCGTCGCCGTCGTCGGTGGTGCGCACGTCGTAGCCTTCGCCGCGGAACCGGTATTCGACCAGTTCGGCAAGCGCTGTGTCATCCTCAACCAGAAGCAGCTTCGGCGCGGACATCGATAACCCCCGGATGCAATCCACGAACGCCGTTCAAGGCGGTCCCCTTGCGCAAACACGCGATTTGTTACGCAGTCGTGACGTGCGTACGACCGCTCAGACCGGCGGGATGACTTCGTCCCGTTCCGGAAGGTAGGTGCCAGTGGCGGCGTAGTGTACCATCTCGGCGACATTGGTAGCGTGATCGCCGATCCGCTCGATGTTTCGGGCGACGAACATCAACTGCGCGACCGAGCTGATCGTGGCCGGATTTTCAACCATATACGAGACGAAATTGCGGAACACGCTTTCGTAGAAGGCATCGACCTTGGCATCGCGCTTGACGATCTCCGCCGCCGCGACCGGATCGCGCGCGGCATAGGCAGTGAGCACATCGTGCACCATGTCGCCGGCGAGCTCGTTCATCACCGGCAGCAAGGTGAGTGGCTCGAAGCGCTTGCGGCCCTCGATATGGCCGACGCGCTTGGCGATGTTCTTGGCATAGTCGCCGATCCGCTCGATCACGCCGGCGATCTTGAGCGCGGCGATCACTTCGCGCAGATCGTCCGCCATCGGTGCCCGCAAGGCCAGTACGCGGACGGATAGGCGGTCCACTTCGCCTTCCAGCTGATCGATCCGTTTGTCACGCGCGATCACGCCCAGGGCGAGGTCCTGGTTTCCGTTGACCAGCGCATCCATGGCCTCGGCCACGGAAAGTTCGGCCAGACCGCCCATTTCCGCGACGAGGCCGCGCAGACGGGTGATGTCCTCATCGAACGCCTTGACGGTATGCTCGGCCATCATTGCTCCTCATCCCCTAGCCGTAACGACCAGTGATGTAGTCCTTGGTCTTTTCCTCACGGGGATTCGTGAATATATCGGAAGTTGTACCGTATTCGACGATCTTGCCGAGATGGAAAAATGCGGTCCGCTGCGAGACGCGTGCGGCCTGCTGCATCGAGTGGGTAACGATCACAATGGCGTAGCGGCCGCGCAGTTCGTCGATCAGTTCCTCGATGCGCGCGGTGGCGATCGGGTCGAGCGCGGAACAGGGCTCGTCCATCAGGATCACTTCAGGATCGACCGCGATGGCGCGCGCGATGCACAGGCGCTGCTGCTGGCCGCCCGAGAGCGCTGTGCCGCTGTCGCTGAGCCGGTCCTTCACTTCATCCCATAGGCCTGCGCGCTGGAGCGATTGCTCGACGATGCCGTCCAGCTCGCTCTTGCTGCCGGTGATTCCGTGGATGCGCGGCCCGTAGGCGATGTTCTCGTAGATCGACTTGGGGAAGGGGTTCGGCTTCTGGAATACCATCCCGACCCGCGCGCGCAGCTGCACCACGTCCATGCCTGAGCGGTAGATGTCGGTGCCGTCCAGCAGGATCTCGCCTTCGACGCGGGCATTGGTGATCGTGTCGTTCATGCGGTTGAGGCTGCGCAGGAACGTCGACTTGCCGCAGCCCGAAGGGCCGATGAACGCAGTGACATAGCTCTTGGGGATCTCGATCGAGACATCGTCGATCGCGCGCTTCTGGCCATAGTAGACCGAAACGCCACGGGCGCTGATCTTCGATGGGCCGACCGGTTCCGGGAACACGGGTGCTGCGGGCTGGGTTGCCGCTTCGGAGGTTGGGACAGACGAATTCATGTTACCACCGTTTCTCGAAGCGGTTGCGCAAGTATATCGCGATGCCGTTCATCACGAGGAGGAAGATCAGGAGCACGACAATCGCCGCGCTGGTGCGTTCGATGAAGCCGCGGTCGATCTCGTCCGACCATAGGAATATCTGCACCGGCAGCACCGTTGCGGGCGAGGTGAAGTCGCTCGGCGGGCTGGCGACGAAGGCGCGCATGCCGATCATCAGCAGCGGCGCGGTCTCGCCCAGCGCGCGGGCCATGCCGATGATCGTGCCGGTAAGGATGCCTGGCAGTGCCAGCGGCAAGACGTGATGGAACACGACCTGCACCGGGCTCGCGCCCATCGCCAGCGCGGCATCGCGGATCGAGGGCGGCACGGCCTTGATCGCGTTCCGGCCCGAGATCACGATGACGGGCATCGTCATCAGCGCCAGCGTCATGCCCCCGATCAGCGGGGCCGAGCGGTAGTTGGGGAAGGCGGCGAGGAAGACCGCAAGGCCAAGCAGGCCGAAGATGATCGAGGGCACCGCCGCGAGATTGTTGATCGAGATCTCGATCAGGTCGGTCCAGCGGTTTCGCGTTGCATATTCCTCAAGATAGAGCGCGGAGAGCACGCCGACCGGAAAGGCGAGGATCAGCGTGATGAACATTGTCATCATCGAGCCCTTAAGCGCGCCCCAGATGCCGACGCTCTGCGGATTGGTCGCATCGGCGCGGACGAGGAAGCCGGTGTCGAAGGCGCGGACGAGCTTGCCCTGGCTGGCGAGATCGCGGGCGACCTTCTGCTCCGCCGCATCGCCGCCGCCGCGCTGGGCATTGGCGAGATCGTCACTGGCCGGGACCGAGACCGTGATTTCATTGCTCATCAGTTGCGAAGGATCTGCCACGAGCGTGTTGCCGACTTCGCGCCAGGCACCATCGGCAATCAGCGCATCGCCACCTGGGCCAAAGGCGGTGACAGCGGCAGTGTTGACGAGGGCAGGGAGACCGGCGACCTCGAGACCGCCGAGGGGATCGGGCTGGGCAAGGCGAGCCGGGTCGATCTGGATGTGCCCGCGCATCGGTACGGTCATGCGCAGCTCGCTGCGGTGAAAGCCGGCCCAGCCGCTCGACGCCATCGACACGAGCAGCAGAACGAGGATCAGCGCCGAGAACGTTACCGCGCTGAAGCCAGCCCAGCGAAACAGGGAGTCCGCGCGGTAGCGGCGCGCGAGGCCAGCCTGCATGCGGGCCTGGCGCGCGGCGCGCACAGCTTCGATCGCGGCGGGTTCTCTGGGCGTGTTCATGGCGCCTTACTCATACGCTTCGCGGTAACGCTTGACCACGCGCAGCGCGATGAAGTTGAGCGTCAGCGTCACAAGGAACAGCACCATGCCGAGCGCGAAGGCCGACAGCGTGGCGGGGTGATCGAAGCTGCCTTCGCCGGTCAGCATGGCGACGATCTGGAAGGTGACCGTCGTCATCGATTCGAACGGATTGGCGGTGAGATTGGCCGATGCGCCGGCTGCCATGACGACGATCATGGTCTCGCCGATGGCGCGGCTGATCGCGAGCATGATGCCCGCGACGATACCGGGGAGCGCTGCGGGGATCAGCACCTTGCGGATCGTCTCGGCGCGGGTGGCGCCCATCGCAAGGCTGCCGTCGCGCATGGCCTGGGGGACAGCGGCGATGCTGTCGTCGGCCATCGAGGAGACGAAGGGAATGATCATCACGCCCATGACGAGGCCGGCGGCCATCGCGCTTTCGGTCGAGGCGTTCGCAATGCCGATGGCCTGCGCCGCGTCACGCACGGCAGGCGCGACGGTCAGCGCCGCGAAATAGCCGTAGACCACGGTCGGCACACCGGCGAGGATCTCGAGGAGCGGCTTGACGATCTGGCGGACAGAATTGCTGGCATACTGGGTGAGGTAGACCGCGCTCATCAGCCCGAGCGGGATCGCCACGGCCATCGCGATGATCGCGCCGATGAAGATCGTGCCCCAGAACAGCGGGATCGCGCCGAACGCGCTGCCATCTGGCGCGCCGCTGCTCATCGGATCGGGCGCCCAGTGCGTACCCAGCAGGAAATCGATGGGCGAGACCATGCCAAAGAAGCGGATGGTCTCGAACACGAGGCTGGCGACGATGCCGATCGTGGTGAGGATGGCAACCAGCGAGGCAAGCAGCAGCACGCTCATCACGGCGCGCTCGACCCGGGTGCGGGCCGAGAAATCAGGGCGCAGGCGCAGGAACGAGAACGCACCGCCGGCAAAGGCGATCACCAGCGTGACGGCGAGGCCGATCATATTGTAGTGCGTGAGCGCGGCGCGGTAGGGCTCGACAAGGCCCTCTGCCTCGGGGTTGAACACGGCGCGTGCAGCACCGGTCGCAACGGCGCGGGCTTCGCCCATGATCGCCTCGCGCTCGAAGCCGAACGCGGGCAGCGCGGCGGCGGCAGGATCGGCCAGCACATGCTGGAGGACGAGGGCAGGGCTGATCGCATCCCACAGGAGACCGAACAGCGCGGCAGGTACCGCAACCCAGAGGCCGACATACCAGGCATGGAAATCGGGCAGCGAATTGATCCGGCCATCCGGCGCGGCCCGGCGGAAAACCCATGCGCGCGAGCGTCCGGCCAGCCAGCCGACGAGACCCAGCCCGAAGGCCAGCAGGAACAGGATGCCTGGCGTCATGACCGCTTGCCCGGTCCTTATTTCAGCTGCGCGCCATCGAGCACAGTCAGCTCGCTGGCGGCCTTGGCGCTGGCGGCAAGCACCGCGTCAGGCGCGACCACCATGCCGGCCTTGGCCAGCACCCCGCCCTTGCTCCACAGTTTGGCCCATTCGTTGACATAGGCCTGCAAGCCCGGGATCGCCTTGAGGTGCGCCTTCTTCACATAGATGTAGAGCGGGCGGGCGCCGGGATAGGAGAAATCGCTGATGGTCTCGTAAGTCGGCATCACGCCGGACATGGTCAGGCCCTTCAGGCGGTCGCGGTTCTCTTCGAGATAGGAAAAGCCGAACACGCCGATGGCCTTGGGGTTCGCCTCGATCTTCTGGACGATCAGGTTGTCGTTTTCGCCCGCATCGACATAGGCGCCGTCCTCGCGGACCTCGCCGCAGATGGCGTCATGCTTGGCCTTGTCGCTGTCCTTGAGCGCCTTCATCGCGGGATCGCTTTCGCAGCCGCGCGTCAGGATCAGTTCCTTGAGCGCATCACGCGTGCCCGAAGTGGAGGGCGGACCGTAGACCAGGATCGGCTCGTCGGGGAGGGCCGGGTTGACGTCCTTCCAGCTCTTGGCCGTGTTGGGTTTGCCAAACGGGGTCTTGGCGAGTGCCTTGTAGACGTCCTCGGGCGTCAGCGCGACGCCGGGACCCTGGCTGCCCTCGGCAAAGGCGACGCCGTCGAGACCGACCTGGATTTCGACAATCTCCTTTACACCGTTTTTCACGCAGTCATCGAACTCGGACTTCTTCATCCGGCGCGAGGCGTCTTCGATATCGGGGTGCTGCGGGCCGATGCCGGCGCAGAACAGCTTCATGCCCGCGCCCGTGCCGGTGGATTCGATGATCGGCGCCTTGATGGTGGCATCGGACTTGGCGAGCGATTCCGCGACTGCCTTGGCGAAAGGGTAAACGGTCGAGGACCCGACGGCGCGAACCTGATCGCGTGTAGCACTCTGCTGGCCGCCGCAGGCCGAGAGGCCGAGGGTGACGGCAAGCAGCACCGATCCGGCAACGACACGATTCGCAATCATCGTAAGCTTCCCTTCGGGTCCCAGCGCTGTGGGGTCATGCGGCCACGGAATGACAGGTCTATGACAATGCTTTCTGCGGGATCACAACCAGCGCAAGGCGGACGGTGACGGTCGTCCCTTCGCCCAGCCGGCTCGTGATATCCAGTTTGCCGCGGTGTCTTTCGACGATGTGCTTGACGATGGCAAGGCCGAGTCCGGTGCCGCCCGCCGCGCGGCTGCGGCCGGGATCGGTGCGGTAGAAACGGCGGGTGAGATAGGGGATGTGATCGGGGTGGATCCCTTCGCCGCGGTCGGTCACCGAAAACACGGCTTCGTTGCCGTCGCGCTCTACCGCAATGCTGATCGGCTCGCCGGGATCGCCGTACTTGAGCGCATTGTCGATGAGGTTGCGGATAACCTGATCGAGTTGCTGGCGGTCTCCGGTCACCACCGCATCGGTCACCTTGACGAGGATGCGGTCTTCGCCGGCAGTGCAGGCCACTTCCGACCCGATGCTGGCGGCCAGCAGGCCAAGGTCGATCTGTTCGCGCGGCAGATCGTGCTTCTCCGCCTCGATGCGCGAGAGCGACATGAGATCCTCGACCAGGCTCTGCAACCGCCGCGATTCGCGCAGCACGGTGTTGTGAAACCGCGCGGCCGTGGCGGCATCGACCTTGGCGTCGGGATCGGCGAGCGTTTCGATATAGCCGATGATCGACGCCAGCGGCGTGCGCAGTTCGTGACTGGCATTGGCGACGAAATCGGTGTGCGAGCGGCTTATATCGGCTTCGGCTGTGCGGTTGACCATCTCGATCAGCGAGTAGCGCTGGTCGATCGCGACGCGGCGGACCTGCCAGATGCTCCGCGCGCCGGTCAGTCCGCGGACCATGACAGTGCCCTGCGGCTTGTCGAGCAAGGTGATCGCCTCGGGATGGCGCAGGGCGACGCGGGCATCCTGTCCGACGATGTGCGGCCCCAGTGCTTCGCGCGCTGCGGCATTGGCGGCCGCGATGCGCTGGTTGTCGAGCATCAGAACAGGGACGCTGAACGGTTCGACCAACTCGACCATGGCCTGCCGCGAGACCGAGCCTTCATCGGGCACGCGGACTTCGATCACGGGTTCGGGGCGAGACAGCAGCAGCGTTCCCAGCCACACGATCAGCACCGAGATGGCAAGGACCGGATAGACTCCGATCACCAGCATCACGACGCAAGTACCGGCAGCAACGATGACACTTGGCCAAGGGAAGGGCGAACCCATCATGTCACTCTTGTTTCCGTTCCTGAAGACGCCGTCGGCGAGGACCTCGGTGCGTGACGTATCTCAACCGGACCGATCCGGTCTGGCGCGCGGTTGGGCCCGATATCCGATCTGGCGCATTCGGTCCGCTTTGTTCGCCGGGGTTGATCCGGTGAACGATTGGCCGAGTGCCCTGCAGCAGGAAACGCGGCTTATACTCCGATCTATGAAGCACTATGTCTTTCGCGAACAGACCCCTGCAAGCGCTGTCAGATTGTTGCCAAATTCAGCAACGTTTCTGTCACATAATCGGTTTGTGCAAGCGCAAGGTCAATGGTTCGCGGGCGCCGTGGTCAGCTGACCGGTGTGAAGTAGAACTTTGCGGCCGTTGCCAGGAGAATGACGGCCAGCATCGAAAACACCGCCGAAAGGAACTGCCAGGGGACGAGGCTGACCTGATCGAGATCGGCTCGGCGCTGGTGGCGACGTTCGCGAAAAGCGGTCAGAACTGCGGCAACCAGCGCGAGGCTGCCGGCGGCTGCAAACCCGCTGAAGGTGGTCAATGCGTCAGGATCCATCGGCCGTCCCAACCATCCTGCAGCCGGTTCGGCAAGACCGGATCGCACCGCTCTTGCCCGGATATCACCGTCACCGAGCCGCTGCGCGGGCGTGATCGCCCTGCCGCCACGTGCAGTCCAAAGTGACATCAAATTGACAAACTTGCCCGATACCGGCGGTGCGACGAGGGGTTGAGATGGCATCGCGCGGGACAGGCGAAGACAACGACGCGATTGCGCAGGGCCCTCGCGGCCAAGGTGACAGCGCCGAGGGTTTTGGCGAACACATCATTTCCGATATCGAGCGGTATCTGTGCGGACCAGCGGCGCAAGGCCGGATCGACGGTCTGCAAACGCGTCATCCCGATGCGTGGCACTTGCGCCTGCCGGGGCTCGACAGCCTGCTCGATGGTGAAACCGCACAACCCGAAGCCGCACAGTCAGAGCCCGGGCAAGCCGATGCCGGTCAACCGCTCCGTATCTGCATCGCGACCGAGCAGATCACCGGCCCGGTCCGCAATGGCGGGATCGGCAGCACTTACGCCAATCTTGCCTTGATGCTGGCCGAGCAGGGTTTCGACGTCACCGTGCTCTATCTCCGCGGCGAGCAGGTCGAAACCGAAACGATCGGGCACTGGGTGAACCATTACGCGAAGAAAGGGGTGAGGCTGGTGCCCGCGCCCGACTACGCAAGCACCGAGCGCTTCGTCTCCAATTCCGACCGCTGGCTGCGGGTGCCGTACAACATGATGCGCTGGCTGATCGACAATCCGATGGATGTCGTGCACGTTTCGGAATGGCGGGGCACCGGGTACTTGTGCCTGCTGGCCAAGCGGCAGGGCTGGGCCTTTGCACAGACGTTGTTCGTGGTGAAGACGTCGAGCCCGTGGATGTGGAACCGCCTCTACGGCGGCCACATGCTCGATCGCGCCGACGATCTCGTCAAGACGTACGCCGAGCGCCGCAGTGTCGAACTGGGCGATATCGTGGTGGGCGGCAGCCTTCACCTGCTGCGCTGGATGGCCAGCCAGGGGTACGCACTGCCCGAGGGACGCTCGTTCGTGCAGCCCAATGTCGCGACGTTCACGTCGCTCGAACCCTTGATGCGCGCGCGCACGCTGACCCCCGGCACCCGCACGCCGATCGACGAGCTGGTGTTCTTCGGGCGGCTGGAAGTGCGCAAGGGGCTGTTCATTTTCTGCCAGGCGATCCGCCGCCTGGTGCGCAAGGGCGTGCCGCTGCCGCGCCGCATCACCTTCATGGGCAAGCCGGGTGGACGCCTGCCCAGCCATCCCGAACTCGATACGCCCGACTATATCCGGGAAGTGTCGGATGGTTGGCCGTGCGAGGTGCAGATCCTGTCCGGCTTCCAGCAATACGAAGCGATCGAATATCTGCTGGGCGGCAAGCGGCTGGCGATCATGCCTTCCGTCATCGAAAACAGCTCGATGGCGGTCTACGAAGCGGCGATCTGCGCGATTCCGACGCTTGCGACCGACGTCGGTGGCAATGCCGAGCTGATCGATCCGCGTGACCATGCAGCGGTCCTGTGCCTCCCGCACCCGGTGTCGCTGGCGGACAAGCTGGAAGAGGTCCTGACGCTCGGCGGAATGGTGCCGCGCCCCAGTTTCAGCAATGATGCCAATCTGGAGATCTGGAGCACGTTCCACCGGCAGCTCAAGGGGCCGCTGCACCAACAGCTGCTGGACCGGGCGCGGGGCCAACAGGCGCCTGCTCCCGATCAACCCGCAACAGCGGTTTGCATCTACTTCCTCGGCCATGCCGCTGCGCTGGAGGCGACACTCGCCAGTCTTGCCGCGCAGACCGTGCCTCCGCGTGAAGTGCTGGTGGGCGTCGATGGCGACAGTGATGAGGATTGCGGCGTTGCTGCGGCGGCATTGGCACGCCATGGCTTTGAACCGCGCGCGGTCGAATGTTTCGATCTTGATGCCGGCGCCACGTTCAATCGCCTGGCGGAAGCCGCGACCAGCGATTTTGCCCTGTTCGTGTGGGAAGGGGCAACGCTGGTGCAAGGTGCGCTGGGCGAACTCGAACGTATCGCCCGGCGCACCGATGCCCAGGTGATGAACTTCCTTGTCGAAGTGCGCGAACTCGGCGCGGACGGCCCGCCCGATCTCAAGGCGCCGTTCATCGTCGGCGTGTCCGACGCGTTCTTCCGCGACGACGAGACCGAAAATCCGCTCTTCGTGCGCCGCGACACCTTCCTGAAACTGGACGGGTTCACCACCGACTACCGGCTGCTGGGCCATGACCACGAGTTTGTCGCGCGCGCGCAGCTGGCCGGATACGCCTGCGAGACCGTGCCCATGCGGCTCGGCAGCACTGTTGCGCAGCCGGCGGAGTGGCTGCGCGCACGCGGCTATGATCTGTCTGCCACGGGCTTTCGGGTGCTGCGTCCGATGCTGGCGGCGGCACCACTGGCGATGCGCGATACGTTGCTTCTTGCGCGCGGGATGGCGGCGCGTGGCGGCGGCAAGGGCAAGCTTGCTGCGGTTGCCAATCCCGAAGGCGTGCTGATGCGCATCATGGCCGGACTGAAGCCCGATCGCAGCCAGCCGGCGCCTGCCGCCCTGTCTGTTCCTGCGGTCGCCAGCGCCAAGCCGGCCGCCCGCACGAGGCAAGGCAAGCCTCGTGCGAACGGCGTCGGCACCGGCGGGCTCGGCAATTACATTGCGCTGCTCAATATGGTTGCTGGTGAAGATCTCGCCATGCCGGTCGCCAGGCCCCGCGCCCCTCGCGCCCGGACACTGTCACCGCTGCTCAAGACGCTGGTGGCGCGCGGCGATGTGGCCCGGGAGGGCGAAGTCGTCGGTCAGTTGCTCGGCGTGCATCACAACCGCATCCACGGCTGGGTCGGGCAGCTGCGCAAGGACGCTCCGCCGCTGGGCGTGGAGGTCGTGATCGATGGCATTGTCCTGCGGGCGGTCGCTGACAGCCCCTTAGTCCCGTTTGCGGACGTTCCGGATGAGGCACGGCGGGCCGGCTTCGTGATCGACCTGCCAGCGCAGAAAACCCGGCGCAAGGCGGGCCTCGCCTTTCGGATCGCGGTCACCGGCAGCGAGATCGTCTTGAACGACGGGTTGATCATGCCGCGCAGTGTAACATTTGGCAGCATGGGATATGACGGAATGGTGGAAGTGGACAGCTCCGGAGCCATCAGCGGGAGCGTTCGCCATCGGCACGACCGCGCCCGTCGCTGCGATGTTGCCTTGTTCGCCGACGGCACCTTCTTCGCGCGGGTCCCCATCGATGGTTCGGGCGACGGGCGCTTCACGGTGCCTGTCCCGGATATCGTCCGCAACGGGGGAGCGCATGAAATCGCGGTTGTGCTGGCCGATAGCGGAGTCATCCTGCCGGGCGGGCTGCTGACGGTGATGGAAGGGCAGATTGTCCGCCAGCGTTCCACCATCATGTCGATGTTCGGCCGATGAGGGTTCTCGTTACCGGCGGTTGCGGCTTCATCGGCGCAAATCTGGTTCCGCGGCTGGCCGCAGCGGGCTGGCAAGTGCGGGTGCTCGACAATGAAATCCTTGGGCACCGCGACCATCTCGACGGCTTTGCCGGTGAATTCGTCCACGGTGACATCCGCGATCCGGCCGCGCTCGACCTCGCGCTCGACGGGGTCGATGCGGTGGTCCACCTGGCGGCGGACACCCGCGTCATCGAATCGATTGCCGATCCGGTTTTCAATTTCGACGTCAACGTGGTTGGCAGTTTCCGCCTGATCGAGGCGATGCGGGCGCGCGGTATCCGGCGTCTGGTCAATGCGTCCACCGGCGGCGCGATCATCGGCGATGCCACGCCGCCTGTCCACGAGGGCATGGTGCCCAACCCGATCGCTCCCTATGGCGCGACCAAACTGGCCGTCGAAGGGCTGTGCTCCGCATGGTCGGGCAGCTACGGTTTTTCCGCGCTCTCGCTGCGGTTTGCCAATGTCTATGGCCCGCGTTCCTACCACAAGGGCAGCGTTGTCGCCGCGTTCTTCCGGCGCATTGCCGAGGGGCAGCCGCTGATCGTCCACGGGGACGGCGAACAGGTACGCGATTTCGTGTTCGTCGACGACTTGTGCGACGGCATCATGAGCGGCATCGCGCATGAACAATCCGGTGTGCTGCAACTGGGTTCCGGGGTGCCGGTCTCGGTCAATGCGCTGATCGACGCGATGCGGCAGGTGGTTGCGCCGGAGCGGATCGACGTCGAATATCGTCCGGCGCGGACGGGTGAGATCGAGCGTACCTGGTGCGATGTCTCGCGCGCGAGAGCCGTCTTGGGCTATGCTCCGGACACCTCGCTGGCCGATGGCCTTGCCCGGACCTGGGCGTGGTTTCGCGCGCGCCGCGACGGGTGACGGACAGGTGCGACAGCCTGCCTGAAGGGGCTTCGTGAGCCGCTGCGCGCTCGCCCCATTTTAAAACAGCCCGCGCCAAACCGTGTCGCAACCGTGTCACATTGAGCAATTAGCGGCCCGGTATAGACCTACCGCTTTTGGAGGGCAGTACATGCTTCTTTTCATCGACGAGCCGCGCAATATCAAGATCGTCCGCCAGCCTCCCGAAGGCGGGATCCGGGAACCGCTGTGCAAGGTGAAGAAGCAGCAACTTGCTATCTCGGATGACGTTGTCGCTCTGCTTAAGGAAGACGAAGTCGTTGAAATCGAAGCGGCTTTCAATCTCCTTGCCGAAGGTGAATCGGCGCGGATCAAGGCTGCTATCGCGGCTTTCCCGGCAACCATCCGCGAAGTTCTCGGCTACTACAAGGATGGCGCCACGCCGATGGAGCAGCGCTGGATTCTGGGGGCATTGCTCGAGGGCCTGCGCCTGATCAGGCGTCACGATCGCGAAACCGGGATCTGATCCGGCTGTTGCTGGGCGGGCCGATCCGTTTGGATTTGGCTCGCCGCCAGACACGATTTGGGGGGTAAGAACGTGGAAACAGTCATCGTGCTTGGCGGCGACGGATTCTGTGGCTGGCCGACGGCGTTGCACCTGTCGAAGCTCGGCTATGACGTCGTGATCGTCGACAACCTTTCGCGCCGGAAGATCGACATCGATCTCGCTGCCGATTCGCTGACCCCGATCAGCACCATCGGCGTCCGGCTTGCCGCGTGGCGCGAAGTCACCGGGCGCAGCATCCGCTTTGTCCAGCTCACCGTGGGCGAAGATTACGACCAGCTTCTTGATCTCATCCAGCGCGAGCGACCTCGCGCGATCGTCCACTTCGCCGAACAGCGCGCCGCGCCGTACTCGATGAAGGGGACCCGCGAACGGCGCTACACCGTCAACAACAACCTCAATGCGACGCATGATGTGTTGTCGGCGATCGTCGACAGCGGGCTCGACATCCATCTCGTGCATCTCGGCACGATGGGGGTCTATGGCTACGGCACGGCCGGCATGCAGATCCCCGAGGGGTACCTGCCGGTCACGGTCAACACGCCGGAAGGTGCCAAGGAAATCGAGATCCTGTATCCGGCGCACCCGGGCAGCATCTATCACATGACGAAGTCGCAGGACGCGCTGTTCTTCTGGTATTACAACCGCAACTACAAGACGCGCATCACCGATCTGCACCAGGGCATCGTGTGGGGTACGCAGACCGACGAGACCAGCCTCGACGAGCGGCTGATCAACCGGTTCGATTACGATGGCGACTACGGCACGGTGCTCAACCGGTTCCTGATGCAGGCTGCGATCGGTCATCCCATGACCGTACATGGCACTGGCGGGCAGACGCGTGCGTTCATCCACATCCGTGACACCGTGCGGTGCATCGAGCTGGCGATTGCCAATCCGCCGCAGCGCGGCGAGCGCGTCGCGATCATGAACCAGATGACCGAAACGCACCGGCTGATCGATCTGGCCCGGATGATCGAGCAGATGACCGGCGCGCCCTATCAGCTGGTGCCCAATCCGCGCGTCGAGGCTGCGGAGAACGAGCTGGCGGTTTGCAACGAGCGGTTTCTGAAGCTGGGCTTGCGGCCGACACGGCTTCATGAGGGGCTCGCGGAGGAAGTGACCGACATCGCGCGGCGCTATGCCGACCGTTGCGACCGCGAGAAGATTCCTTGCGTGTCGCAGTGGACCGGACCCCATCCCGAAAGCCCTGCCGAAGCGCGTCAGGAGAATTCGAGCCTTGTCCGCTGCGATCCGCCAGTGCCGGCAGTCGCCCTCAAGCTGGTCGGCAATGACTTGTACGAGCGGCTGCCGACGGCGATGTGACTGAGTTCGGCCATTTTGGCCGCAATTGGAATGGATGCGGGATCGGTTAGCAACCGGGTCGGGACGTGACAGGGGGTAATGACATGGTGGTTGGCGGCAAGGCAGGCGATGGGCAGAAGCCCATGGATGAGCAGGAACAGGCTGGTGACGGTGCGTCGCAGGCCGCTTCGCGCTCGCTGCGCGACCTGATGTCCCGCCTGCCCAGCTCGCGCGCGGAGGGCCGGACGGGCAGCCGCGAGGCGGAGCTGGTCGAGGCGCCGCTGCGCACCAACCGCGAGTATAAAGGGCTCGATATGGTCGAACCGGCAGCGGCGGTCACCACGGCGGCCGGGACCCAGACCGAAACGCCGACCGCGCCGCAATCCGATGGTCCCTTCATGCTGCGCTCTTCATCGGACTCGAAGGCTGAAGGTGATACCTCCGGACCGTCGCTGCCCGGTCGCACCAGGCTGATGTCGAAGGGCAGCCTGATTTGGCTGGTGCTCTCGTTCATCGCGCCGATTGTGCTGGGGGCGATGTACATCTTTTTCGTGTTGCCTGACCAATATGTCACCGAGTTCCGTTTTTCGGTCCGCGTGCCGGTTGGCAACCCTGCCGCGCTGCCGAAATCGAACGGCGGTGCGGCCCTTTCGGCGCTGTTCGGTGGCAATCCGACGCCTGGAAGTGACCTGCTCGATAACTTCACCGTGGCGGACTACGCACGCAGCCCGCAGGCCGCCAAGGATGTCCATGCCAAGGTCAACCTCAAGGCGATGTACAGCAAGCCCTCCGATCCGTTCTCGCGGCTTCCCGACACGGCAAGCCAGGAAGAGCTGGGCCGGTACTGGAAGGGCATGGTCTCGTCCGATTATGACGTCACAACCGGTCTCGCGCTCGTTCGTGTCAAGGCTTACGCGCCCCAGGACAGTCTCAACATTGCCAACGCGTTGCTTACGCAGTCCAATCAGCTCGTGAACGATATTGGCAACCAGTCGCAGACGGACACGGTGCGCTTTGCCAAGGAGCAGTTCGACCGGGCCAACCAGCAGGTTACCGATCTTCAGCGCCAGATCGCGGGTCTGGCACGGGGCGGTGCGGACAGCGCGTCGGTCGGCGTGATTCAGGCCAACACCCAGGTAGCGACCACGACGCGCGCCAACATCGCGCTGATCCAGTCGCAGATCGAAGTGCTCGAAGGACAGCTGCACAATCCCAAGGCGCCGCAGATTGTGCTTCTACGCCAGCAGCTTGCAGCTAACGAGCGCGCCTTGGCGGGTGCCGTCAGCACCGCGAACACGGTTTCGACGAACAACTTCCAGGTTCTGAGCGCGCAGCTTGCCAATGCCAACAGCGAGCTTTCGGCGGCGCAGGCTGCATTGGGCCAGGCCAAATCTGCTGCCGCGGCCCAGCGGCTTTATCTGACCACCTATGTGCGTCCGACGCTGCCGGAAAGTCCGGCTGGACCCGACCGCTGGATGGCTCTTCTGCTGCTTATAGCGGGAGCCGGCATGTTTTGGGCAGTCGGTCTGCTTGTGCGTAACTCGATCTTGGAGCACAGGCTTTGACACAAGCTTACCCGAATGGCCGGATCTACGCGGCGGGGCCGCGACGGCTGGCCCTGCGCACGCAGTTTAACGTTCTCTCTGCATTGCTCTTCCGCGAAGCCGGCATGCGCAATGGTCAGAACTTTACGCTCGGCTATCTGGCTTCGGGGTTTGAGGCGCTGGTCTTCATTGCCACGATTGGATTGGTGTTTTCCGCCCTGTCGCGGACACCGCCTTATGGCTCAAGCCTGTTGCTGTTCATCGGCACCGGTGTGTTCCCAATCTATCTGTTCATTCATACCTCGTTGCGACTGCGCCAGCCATGGAGTGCCGTGTCGCGGCGCCAGCGCTTTCCGATTGAGAGGCCGTTCGACCACATCTTGGTTCATACAGTGTTGCACCTGCTGAGTAGCGCACTGGTTGCGATTTTCTTTTTTGGCGGCTTATACATGTTTTACGGTGTCAGAGCCGCAGTCCCAAGCGACCCTGTTACCGCGGTGGTTTCGTTGCTTGTCGTGCTGATGCTTGGGGTTGCAACCGGCATTTGCAACTCGGTTATCGCGCGGATTATCCCAGTGTGGGATTTGCTTTGGCCGTCGATCGCCCGCGCAACATTGCATTTCTCCGGACCTTACTTTGTAGCTGCATATTTATCACCGAATGTTCGGTGGTACTTCGGGCTCAATCCCGTTACGCACGGGGTTAACTGGTTTCGGCACGCTTTTTATCCCTTTTATCCTAACGAACTGACCGATCATGTGTACATCATGACATTTACCGCGGTGTTGTTGTTCTTCGGTCTGTTGCTCGAAGCCGGTACGCGCCAATATCTTGAAGAAAAGGATTGAGCCATGATTAGGCTCGATAATGTCAGCCTTGCTTATCAGCGCGGCAGGAATGTGATCGATGGCTTTTCGATTGATTTGCCTTCGCATCGCCGTTTGGCAATCCTGGGCGGGCCTGAAACCGGTAAGACTACGCTGATAGGACTTCTCGCCGGGGTCGTTGACCCCACTGCGGGACGCATTGAGCGGCGTGCCCATCTTTCATTTCCGGCGGGTTACATTCGTGCGTTCCGTATGTCGAATACGGTACGACAGAACATCATCTTCGCTGCCCGCATCTACGATGCCGATCCCGGCGAGGTCGTCAGCTTTATCTGTGAGAGTATAGATATCAGTGAATTGATCAATGTTCCGATGCGGGACGTTCCTATCCGGGGCCGTCTCTTGGTTGCTTATGCGCTGACCTATGCGCTGCCGTTCGATACCTATCTCTTTGACAACATGATCGGCCCCGGTGATCCGGCAACGCGCGATCTTTGGCGTCAATTGTACGAGGCCCGTACGGCAAGCGCAGGAGCAATTGTCGCGACCCGGCAGTCCCGTGTGGCGGAAGCTTATTGTGATTGCGCACTCGTGCTGCGGCGAGATGCCTCGCCGATCTTTTTCGAGAACCTGCGCGATGGGATTGCCCTTTTCGAAGCGGATGCCGCTGCGGGGCAGCAGGCAGACGCCGCGGGCCTGCCTACCAAGACGGGCGCGCTGCAGGAGTCCGAGGTCGGCAGTCTCGGGGATCAGGCCATGGTCAAGGTCCCCGAATGATCAGATTTCGCTCTTCTTTATCTTCTTTGCTGCAATTGAACCCGAGGTTCGCCGTGACAGATCATCAACTCAAGCCGACCGTCGCTTTAATGGGCAGACTCTCGCGGGCACGTCTTGGACGGGGCGTTCTGTCCGGGATGCTGGTGCTTTCGCTGGCCGCCTGCGCCACGCAGCCGATCTCTGGTCCACTTTCGAAGCAGATCTCGACGGAGGGTGCGAGCGAGGCGCCGCCATTCCTGCTGGTTCCGGTTGACCGGATCACGCTCACGGCGCTGTCACGCGCCGCACCCGACGGGTTCAGTCCGCTTGCCACTCCGGCGCCGCCGCCAGTCGTCACGATCCATGTCGGTGATGCGGTTTCGGTCACGCTCTGGGAGTTCGGCTCGGGCCTGCTCGGCCCCGTCAATGCGGCTACCGCATCGCAGCCGGGCCTCGTCGGCGCGCAGAGCGCAACCGTGCCGGTCCAGACGGTCGATCAGTCGGGTACCATAATGGTGCCGTTCGCCGGCGAGATTCGCGCAGCCGGCCTGACCACCCGCCAGGTGCAGCAGGCGATCATCGCCGCGCTGCGCGGGAAGGCCAGCCAGACGCAGGCGCTTGTTCAGGTGGTGCAGACGACCGACAATGCGGTGACGATCAGCGGCGATGTCAACCGTCCCGGCCGCGTTGCGCTCATGGGTGCAGGTACGCGCCTGCTTGACGCGCTCTCGCAAGCGGGGGGAACGACCGGCAAGGCGCGCGACATGCTCGTGCAGCTGACGCGGGGCGGCGTTGTCCGTTCGGTGCGGCTTGTCGATCTGCAGGCAAACCCGAGCGAGAACATCTATCTGGTTCCGGGCGATCTGGTGACCTTGTCGCAGGAGCCCCAGACTCTGGTCGTGCTGGGCGCGACCAACAAGAATCAGGAAATGACGTTTGCCAAGTCGAAGGTGAATCTCGCCGAGGCGCTCGGCAATGGCGGTGGGCTCAACGACAGTCAGGCCGATCCGTTCGGCGTATATGTCCTGCGGTATGAACCGCTGGATGTTGCCAAGTCGCTGCGGACCGAACCCCTGCCGGACTATCTGGCGGCCAACGCGACGGTGCCGGTTGTCTACCAGGTCAACCTCAAGTCTGCCGATGGTCTGCTGCTTGCACAGAACTTTTCGATGCGGGACCGTGACGTTGTCTATGTCGCGACGTCGGAGTCGGTGCAGGTTGGCAAGATCGCGCGGCTCTTGAACGAGATCACCAGCATCGGCAAGAGCCGGACAACGCAGCGCTTTACTTACTGACCATTATCCCGATGGCAGCATGCCGATTGTTAAGAGCGTCGCAGGTCCAACCGGGCCGGTGTCAGGATGAATTTGACGCCTAAGGTAGAGAGAAGCACCCGGTGCAAGTGCACCGAGTGCACATTGGGCGCTTGTGGCGGTCGATTGGTCCCGTCATTCGCTGCTGGTAGGATATGGTAAGAAAAATGCATGATATCGTGAAAAGGAATTCGGTGATGGTCAAGCAAGGTCCGGCGGCGAAGGCGCTGACTGTGCCGGGGCTGGCCACGGCGGTGCCGCTGCCCGACCCGGAACCGATGCGCATGGTCCGGTTCAATCCGGCCTTCTCGCGTTTGCTCGGGACCATCGGCCAGTCGGCGGTCAAGGTTCCTTCAATGATGTCGATGCTTGAAAAGCGAGTGCTGTTCACGCTCGCGCGTGAACGCTACTCGGGGAATGGCCTGATCATCGACGCCGGTATCTTCCTGGGCGCATCCACGGTGTGCTTCGGCGAAGGCCTGCGGCAGAACAAGGTTTTCAAGAAGACCACGAAGCGCTGGGCCAAGCCGATCATCTCGTTCGAACGCGCCATCATCAACCCCGGCATGCCGGCGTTCTTCAAGCGCAACAACGTCGAAGGTATGGCCGAGCCGGGCGAGTCCTTTGCCGCCGCGGTCGAGGCCAATATCGAGCCGGTGGCCGATCTGGTCGATCTTCGGCTGGGCGATATCCTCGAGACCGGTCAAGGCATTACCAGCCCGATCGAAATCCTCTTTCTCGACGTGCTGAAGCTTCCGGAGATCAGCCGCTTTGTGATGCGGAATTTCTTTCCGAAGCTGATCCCCGGTGTCTCGATCGTCGTGCAGCAGGATTATTTCTACGAGCGGCTGCCCTTCATCAAGACCGATCAGGAATTCTTCTCCGAGTACTTCACCTTCATCGGCGAAGTGTGCTCGACGGCGCTGTTCCTGTGCACCAAGGCGATCCCGGAATCGGCAATCGATCAACTGGAGCAGGGCTTGCCCCCGCGCGAGCAGGAACGTCTGGCCAGCATCGCCATGCAGCGTTCATGCGATCCTGCACGGCGGTATATGATGGCGCTTTCCAAGGTCCGGCTCATCAAGCAGCTCTATGGAACTGAAAGCGCGCAAGACTATCTGCGCTTCGTCAAGAACGAGTTCCCCGAACAGGTGGCATCGCACTTGCCGCGCCTGAAGGATGCGCTGGTCGCGATCGAGCGCGTCTGTGCCGATGGCGATGATTGATCGGGGACGTGAGGCGCGGCGCGTGACGCGAGCCGCGTGGCCGACGCGGACCTGATTTGGGGGCGGGGCCGATGCCACTGTTTACGGTCAGCACCGAAGAGGCGCTGCTCAACATCAAGGACAACACCGTCGGTCGCTGGCCTCGGCGGGGGGAACCGGGGCGCCTGTCGCCGATTGCCAAACCGCAGTTCAAACCGACCTTTCACTTCGCGCCCGGCGAAACCATCTTCACGATCGGTTCGTGTTTTGCCCGCCACGTCGAGCGTGAGCTGGCGTTTCGCGGGTTTGCCTTGCCGACCAGACATCTGTTTGAAAGCGATGAAGACTTCGGCGCGGTCGGTCTGGATGTGCTGAACAATTACGGCACACCCTCGATCTGGAATGAATTGTCGTGGGCGTTCGACGACAGTTTCGACCCCATGAAGTGCTTCGAGCCGGTGCGGGACAACTGGGTCGACATGCATCTCCATGCCAGCATCCGCCCCACTTCGCTTGACGTGCTGCGCACACGTCGGCGCGCGATTGCGGCTGCATACCGTTCGATCAGCCACTGCCGTGCCGTGATCATCACGCTCGGTCTGGCCGAGGTCTGGTTCGACAACCAGCATGGCCACTACCTCAATGTGGCCCCGCGCCGTTCCATCTTGCGCGACAACCCTGACCGGTTCGATCTGCACGTGCTCTCGCCGGACGAGTCCTACGACTATCTGCGCCGGGCGTTGCTCCTGATCCGGGAACGCGGAACGCCGGGGATCAAGGTCGTGCTGACGGTATCACCCGTGCCGCTGTCGGCGACCTACCGTCCGGTCGATGTGATGGTTGCCAACTGCTATTCGAAGTCGGTGCTGCGCGTCGCTGCCGAGCAGGCCGCAGCCGAGTTCGATTTTGTCGACTACTTCCCGAGCTACGAGAGCATAACGCTGTCCGAGCGCGAACACGCCTGGACCGAAGACAACGTCCATGTGACGCCGCGCGCGGTCGAGACCAACGTCGGCCGGATGGTTGCTGCCTATACCGGGGCCGCGACCGCAGGCCTCGATCGGGACAGCATACGCGACGCCTTGCGCGAACTGCGCGGCAACCGCACCGGGATCCTGTCGCTGCTCGAAGGCCGGCAGGATCTGCTGGACGATCCTGAAATCGCCAATGCCTATGCCGATGCGGCGCTGCTGGTCGGGCGGCTGGATGATGCCGAGCAGGCGATGGAGGGCGGGTTGCTCGAGCCGGTGTTGGCGGCGCGCATCTGCCTCGCGCGCGGCGATGCCGCAGCGGCGCTGGCTTTGCTGGGCGACGTCCCGCCGCGTGCGACCGCACGGTCGCATTTTTACGGGACTAAGCTCCGCGCGTTTCTGGCGCTTTCCCAGATGGACGCGGCGATGGCGGCTGCCAACGACTGGATCGCCGCCGATCGCAGTACGCCGCAGCCTTACCTGCTGCTCGCGCGGGCGCTGGCCGATAGCGATCCTGCCGCGGCCGAAGGCTATTACGAGCAGGCCTTGCTGCGCGGCGACGATCAGGCGCCGGTGGTTATCGAATGTGCCGATCATCTTGCCCGCACCGGCCGCGTGGCGGCGGCGCAGGATCTGGTGCGGGGCATCGAGCCGACCCAGCCCTATTTCCGGCGGCGGCGCGACCATATCCTGTCGCTGATCGCGACGACCTGACGCTGCAGCCGCTCAGCGCTGCTCGTCGGCTGCCTCGCCAAACGCGATGGCCGCGATCCGCTGGTTGACCGGCGCTGCGCATGCGCCGCCCTGGCTGGCATAGTTGCGCCAGAACAAGACACCGGCCAGTCCGTCGCGGATGATCGCCTGACGCACGAAGCGTGCGTCGTCGAGCGTTGTGCCGGCCAGTTCGAAATCGATCAGCAGGCGCTTCGGGTCCACCGGCCCGCCGGCTTTGACGATCGCCATCTGGGCGGCGTAGCTTGCGGGAAGCGACTTTTGCACATTGCCGCTCCAAAGCACCAGCGTCGTCCGGTCGAACCGCGCCACGATCCGGTGGGCATTCTCGGCAGTGACGCCGGTAAAGCGTTGCTGGCCCGGAGAATCGAGCGGATTGACCAGCAAGATCACCCGTTTGCCCGCAGCATGAACCAGCTTTGCATAGGCCGTGAGGAACGTTTCAGTCGTCTGCGGGTCGCGGCCGTCCTGCACTTCATAATCGAGCATGATCCCGCTCGCACGCGGGGGCAGCTTGCCCGATGCCAGCACACAGGTATCGGCGGGCGAGGGCGGGGCCGCATCGGGCAGCGCGCGTTCGTTGATGAGCGTGACCCCCGCGTCCCGGGCATAGCGTCTTGCCCGTGCATCCTGTCCCAGCAGGCTGGCGGCCTGCGCCATTGTGCAGGCGTTGGCCCGGTCGATCGAGCTGAAGGCCGAGCGGTGCCGCCGGTTGCCCGTCCACGACGGTTCGAGGTTCAGCTTGCGGACGATCTGTCGCCCGCCGGCGCCGACGAGCGGTGTCGCAGCGCGGTTGGCCCAGTGGTAGTACCACGTCTGAATGCCTTTGGGCGCGGAGGCAAGGCGGCCCAGTTGCCCGGAGACCGCGGCAGAGAGGGGGTAATGGGGATACCGCGCGCCGTCACGCGGGGGCGGTGCCTGCTGAAAGGCTTCGAACCGCAACCGGGCATTGTCGGCGGCCGAGAAGCAATCGGCGCCGGGTGCAGTGGCAGCGGCTAGCGGCACCATCGCGCAGACCAGCCCGGCACCGGCAAGCGCGGCCAAGCCGATCGTGCGGGGCCCTCGCAGGCGAGAGCCGGCGGTGCGGCGGTTACGCAATCGGCTTTCCGCTGGTCGATGCCTTGAGCCGGACCTGACATTCGCCCTGGTAGACATGATTCTGCTGATAGCGGGAAAGTTCGGTCGCACGGGTCATGAAGAAGTTGGCGGTCTGCTTCACCGGATCATACTGGTTGATCACGATGACGTTTAGCAGATCGCCGGAAATCACCGCCGAGAGCTCGGTCCGCTCGGGCCAGTAATCGATCACCCGGTCGAAGGTCCCGTTCTTCGTGGGAGCAATGTTGCCGGGGTCTGCGATGATCCGGGTGCGCGGATCGACGGGTTCTGGATCGTCCTGCGGCTCGGGCGGCGGACTCGTCCGAACCGGGATGCCGGGGAGCACCAGCGTCAGCGGGTGGACGGCATCGTACTTGAGTTCGGCCGCGGTCTGCAGCTTTTCCGGATCGAAGTTGGTGATGTGGCGGATCGAACAGGTGAGCTGCCGCTCGGGCAGGCGCGCTGCCGCCGCGGGCTGGTTCGCGCTAGCGCGCTTCGCCTTTGCGGCTTGCACCGGCGAAAGCCCCGTGGCGCAGCCGAGTATGGCCGCGAGGATCACTGTCTTGATCAGCGGTGATGGTGCGTGCGTCATGATGGAGCTGCAACGATTCCTGCCAGAAACGGGACGGCCTCTCCTTCGATGGAAATTGTGTCAATCAAATGAAACAAAACCCGTTCAGGGCAGTTAATAATGGCTTGTTTGAACCCCTCGGTTATCCCCGGGTCCGCCGCGCTACGCGGATCGGCGGCAATGGCGCTGCTCGTGGCGGTTGCGGTACCGCAAGCAGCTTTTGCCGAAGACGCGACGGGGCAGGCCGGGCTGATGGTGCTCGGCGCTGCTGCTCCGGCACGGATCGGACCGGCGAGCACGCCGCTCTTCGTGCGCAGCGCTCCCGTTCCGGAGAGCGCGCCCACCTACAATCCGCTCACGGCTTATGCGCCCGCAGTCTCACCTGATGTTGACAGTCTTTCCGCTGCGGCAACGTCGCATGACCGCGCGCTCGATTGCCTGACCATGGCCATCGCCTACGAAGCCGGCCAGGAACCGATTGCCGGCCAGCAGGCCGTGGCGCAAGTGATCCTCAACCGCACCCGAGTCGCCCGGTTTCCGAGCTCTGTCTGCGGAGTTGTGTTCGAAGGATCCCAGCGTTCCACCGGCTGCCAGTTCACGTTCACGTGCGACGGCTCGATCCGTCGCCGCTTGCGTGATACCACGCTGGCGACCGCCCGGATGGCAGCTTTGTCTGTGCTCACTGGCCAGGCGCCAGACCGCGTGAGCGGGGCGACGCACTATCACGCCAACTACGTGAACCCTTATTGGGCCTACACCGGCACCCGCGTGGCGCAGATCGGTGCGCATATCTTCTACCGCATGCCGGGCGATGCGAACGGGTCTGCGGCCGCCACACCGACCAGCGAGGAGCCGGGGCTTGCCGCGCTCGCAGCGTCGCGTGTGCAGGCGCGTACCATGCCGCGCGCGCGCCAGCGGGTGGCACCGGGGGCGACGCGGCAACTGTTTGCACCGTGGGGTGTGCCGATGGCAGCCGCAAGTGATGCCACCGCGATGTTGCTCGGACAAAACTAGGCCGCTGCCAGATCCGGGTGCGGCCCGGTCTGCCGCTAGACGATCCGCCGCATGACGTAGGGATGGTCCGGCTTTCCGGTCAGTTCGACAATTGCCTGCAGGCGGTATCGCCCCCGACCGGGCGCGGTCGCTTGAACGGAAATGGTGATCGGCCGACCGGTCCATGACACCGTATCGGAAAAGGCGATCGCCGTGCGCTGGCCGTTCAGTTCGCGCTGGCGTTCGATACCGGCAATGGCGCCGCGGCTGTCGCCAACCGCGGCAAGCGCCTCAGGGCCGGCGTAGCGCGGATTGAACGGCACGGCGTTGCGCTCGACGGTGATGTACGGGCGGAGGCGGTCGACGAGCGCGGGCGTGAAGCCCCGGATCAGGCCAAGTTCGTCGATGCTCTGCACACCGCCATTGCGCGGCGTGATCCTGCGGCTTTCGTAATAGGGCGCTTCGGCACCGTCGGTGCGGGCCTCGTCATCATCGTCCTGCCAATCCAGCAGCGAATCGCGCGCGACCATCATCGCATGGCCTTCGAGACCGGCCTGGCTCAGCAGACGCTCGATCACTGGTTCTTCGAAAGCGTTGATGTTCACCTTGCCGCGCTCGTCGATCAAGGCGATGGAGAGGTGCGTCCCGGCGAAGTCGAGTTCCTGCGTGCGCCCATCGAGCAACGCGATTGTGGCGGCGTCGCGCTCGATCAGCCCGTGCAGGGCGATCGCCAGCCCGGCCTCTGCCGCCAGCCGCGTCTGCGCGCTCGTCAGTTCGCCTTGCCCCTTGGCGAGATCGATGCGGGTCGCGGTGATCACGACAAGCGCGATTGCGGCGAACACGGCCAGACTGGCCACAGCGGCGACGAGGGCAAAACCGCGTTCCCGCGGGTTTTGCGGCATGACGGTCATGGCTGCCTGGCGGAGCCCTGGAAGGGTTCGAGCTGGCGAATCTTCTGCTTCAGGGACTCGGTTGCAGCCCGCGCATCGTCGGCGTTGGCGATGATCTTGAGCTTGAGCAGCACGATCAGTTCGGTGCGCCGTTCGGTGTTGCGCTGGGTGCCGAACAGGCCGCCCACAATCGGGATCTGCGAGACCAGCGGGATGCCGTTCTTGCCGAAGCTTCTGGTGTCGCTGAACAGGCCGCCGAGCGCGATAACTTCGCCGTCGCGCACGGATACGGTCGAAGCGATGCGGCGGGTCGAGATTGTCGGGGATTGGCGCTGCGTCGCAGAGGTGCCGGACGCGGACGTGCTGATCTGGCTGACTTCCTGCGAAACATCGAGCTGGACCAGCCCGCTGGCATTGATGCGCGGGGTGATCTTCAGGATAACGCCGGTATCCTTGTACTCGATCGTGTTGATCACCGCATTGGTATTGCCGACCAGATTGGTGGCCGAACCGGTCGAGATCGGCACCTGATCGCCCACCTGCAGCGCCGCGCTCTGGTTGTTGAGCACGAGCAGCTTGGGTGCGGAGACGACCTTGACGTTGGTGCGTTCCTGCAGTGCGTTCAGCGTGGCGGTGATGCTGTTGCCGCCATAGAAGTAGGAGAAGCCGGGATAGATTTGTGTCGGCACAGATGTCGTGCCTTCGGAATAGCCGACCTGGTTCGAGCCGCTGAGGTAGTTCCACTGCACGCCGTAGCGCAGATCGTCGTTGAGGCTGACTTCGGTGATCGCCGCTTCGATCAGCACCTGGCGCGGAGCGACATCGATCTTGCGCAAGGCGGCCTCGATCGAGGCATATTCGCGCTGGGTGCCGAACACGATGATCGCGCTGTTGGTCTCGTCGGCGGTGATCCGGATTGTCGTTGCGGCGCCGCCGTTGCCGTTGCCGTTGCCCTGTGCCGTGCCGTCAGCAGCCGGCGCTTGCCCGAAGGCGGGGCGGGGGAGGTTCGCGCCCACTGTCGTCCCGTTCTGGACTGCGCCGAGCCCGTTGCCGCGCGCGCCGCCGGTCTGGTTCGGATCGCCTTGATCGGCGAAGGCATTGTTGCCGGAGTTGCCTTGCCCGCCGCTATCGTTGTTGGCCGTCCCGAAGGCCAGGTTGAGCGTACGCACCAGATCGCGGGTGCGCCCGTTCTGGACCTGATAGACGAACAGCCGGCGCTCGTTGCTGTCGCCCTCGCGATCGAGAATCTCGATCCAGCGCTTCACGTCAGCGAGATATTGCGGCTGCATGCTGATCGCGAGGATGCCGTTGAGCTCCTCCATGCTGATCAGGCGTACCAGCCCCCGGGTGGGCGAATCCGGCGCATTGATGAGCTTGTCGATCGACGGGACGATCAGCCGCGCATCGGTGCGATCGGGCACGAACAGCGCGAAGCTGGTGTTGCGCAGCCAATCGACATCGAACTGCTTGAGCAGATCGCGCGCGCTGGCGCGCTGGCCGGTGGTGCCGGCAATCGTGATGGCGCCCGTCTGCGGGTCGGTCGCGGTCACCACGCCGGGCAGGACGGAGTCGAGCACCTTGCGCACCTCATCGGCATTGATGAAGCGCAGCGTGTAGATCTCGCTGCCGAAGCCGGTCGCGTTCGCGGCAATGACGGCGCGTGCGGCGGCGGAGTTCTGGATTTCGAAGCCGCCGGCCACCGGCACCATCGCAAGATTGCTCTGGCGCAGGGCCTTCTCGAACAGATCGAGCAGCGACGACTTGGAAACCGGACCCGGCGTGACGAGGTTGACCCGGCCGGTCACGCCGCGCGCGATCGTGTAGTTCTTGCCGAGGATGTCGCGCAGCACGGCCTGTGCCACCACGGCGATATCGGCATCCGGGAAATTGACCGCAATGTCGCCCGGTTTCGTCTTCACATCGGCCGTCTTCGGAATGACCGGCTGCGGCTCGGTGCCCGGAACGACGGTCGTGCGGACCTTGTAATCGGTGTTGGCAGGCGGGGCCGACTGCGCCGGGGCGGGGCCGCTCTGGACGGCACCCGGATCGTCGATCTGCGCCAGTTCCGGGGTTGCCGGGATCGGCAGCTGCGGCGGCGCCGCGGCAAAGGCCGTGGTGCTGGTCAGGGCGATGACAAGGCTGGGCTTGAGGCGCATGGGGCGAGAGGTCATTGGCCGTCTTCCGAATCTTCAGGGGCGGGTGCGGCGGGCCCCGTGGGGATGGCGCCATAGGCTACGTTGAACTGTTCCGAGCCGCGCGACAGGCGGACGCCGGTGGGGGTCAGCGCGGAGATGCGCCATCCGGCCACAGTGCCGCCGGGCGCGACCTGGCGGATCCGGCCGCCGCGCTCCTGCACCACGGCGTAGAGCTGGCGTCCGTGCTTGATCGTCCCGGCAATCACCGCGCCGCCAAGGACATCGGTGGGTGCGGGGGCACCGCCAGCCGCCGCGGCGACGGGTGAGAATACGCTCCGGTCGGCAAGCGCGGCCGGAACCAGCACGCGCGGCACTGCGGGCGGCGGTGCGACCTGCTTGCCGCGCGCAGGCACGCCGGCAGTCGGCAGCTCCTCGCCATAAGGCAGCAGCAGCTGCAGCAGCGCGGCAGCCGCCAGCACCGGCAGGAGCAGCGCGGGCAGGCGCGCGCTGCTACCGCTTGGCGGCAGGGCGATAGGGGATCGAAGCTTCAATCTGAACATCCAATGCGGAAGCCTGTCCGGTCACCAGTGCTTCATCGGCGCCGATGACCAGGGTCGTCAGGGTGAGGTAGGGTTTGGCATTCTGCGCGTTTGCGAGAAGCTGCTTGAGCTGGCCCTCCGAGAGCCGCGCGGTGACGCGTACTGCGGCCTTGGCACCGTCTGCCGAGGCGATGTCCTCGCCGCCGCGAAACTCGCCGCCAAGCGCGATGATGGCGGTTTGCAACCGCTGGCGCAGCGCTTCGCCGGCCGTGGCGGCATCGGGCGCATCGGGCAGGAAATCGCCGAGCAGCTGCTCATGGGCTTCTGCCATCCGGCGCAGCCGCGGGATGGCGGCAATGTTGCGCGCGTTGGCGCTGTACTGGAGGGCATATTGCTCGCGCTGGGCTGCGCGTTCCTGGAATCCCGCGATCAGCGGCGCGATGATCACGAAGACCAGAAACGCCAGCACCGCTAGCAGGATGAGCAGCGCGACCGCTTGCGCTTGCCGGGGGGAGAGGCTGCGCGTGCTCATGGCTTTGTCATCCGCAAGGTGACTTCGAAGGGTTGGCCCAGCGGGTTTTGCGCGGCGGTCGACGCATCGCTGTAGCGCTGCACGCTGAGCCCGGCACGGCGCAGTCCGCCAGCCACGTCGGCCTGCTGCGGTCGGTAGCCGGTGATGCGCAGGTCATTCGCCTGCCCGTCGGCCTGCCCATTGGCGACCCACGTGTAGCGCTGCACCCAGGCGCCCGGCGGCAAGGCTGCGGCGACGCGCGAAAGCATTGCCAGTGGCTCGCCTTCGCTACGCGCCTTCACAGTGGCGGCGGCAAACTGATCCGCCTTCGCGATCCGCGCATTGATCCGGCGCACCGCGTTCACCGCCGGCTGCTGCTCGGCGATGCGCGCTTCGAACATGGCGGTGGCGGCCGTGTCACGCCAGACGAGCAAGCCGAGGTTGAGCGCAAACAGTACGCCGACCGCAATCCACAGCGGCAGGGCGCCACGATCGGCGTCGCGCACCAGCCCGGCCTTGCGGAATGCGGGGAGAAAGTCGATTGCATGGCCGGACTGCGGCTCCGGCGCTGCGGTCAGGATGGCGTGGCAGGGCTGTTCGAGCCGCGCTATCGCCACGCCGAGCGCCTCGGCCGAAGCACGCGGCATCGCGGCAACTTCGATCTGCATCCGGGCGTGGCCTTCGGCGCGCGCCGCGATCCGGGCGGCAAGGATCATGCCTTCGGTGCCCAGCGGCATGATCCTCGCCGCATCGAGCTGGATCATGCTTTCCATGTCGCGCGAGCTCATGGTCGGCCGCTCGATCGTGCGGCTCAGGCAGTACGCGGGGGGCAGGATAATCGTGACCGGGCCGGAGCGGCGGGGAGCAGCACCGGAGGGATCGGGCCGGGCGAGCAAGGCACCGGTGTCCGGCTCATAGTCCGCGAAGATCCTGCGGGACTCCTGCCATTCACGCAGACGCCCGGGTACCATGGCGGCGAGCTGGTCCAGCCACCAGCGCATGCCGTCTGCAATCCATTGCCCGACGGTGTGCATGTCTGCCTGGAGGATGCTGCGTCCGCTCATTCGGTGCCCCCGCACGTGCCTGTGCGCAGATCGCGTGCGCAAGTGTCGCCATTGGCGGCGCGCAGCCGCACTACCAGATCGGGCCAGGACCGCCTGTCGCCCGCAGGGAACTCGATCCGCACGCCGACGAGCGAAGGGAGCGTGGCCCGGTTCGACCACTGCAGCTGCCATGCCGGCAGCGTACCCGTGCCGGCGAGGGGACCGGTTCCGGGACCTAGATAGCGGACGGACATGCTGGACACGCCCGTCAGCAGGCGCTGCGCGGTCCACCCGGTCACTTCGCGCTGACGGCGGTCGACCGTCTCGTCGAGCGTGCTGATGCGGTAGAGCATCAGATCCCCGTTGCGTTCGAGCCGGACCCGGTAGCGCTGAAAGGCGTCGGGCGCGGCATTGTCCGGCGGCTGGCCATCGAACTCGAGGCCGAACTGGTTGCCGAAGAAATCCACGGCGCTGTTGTTCTGCGGGTTTACCGAGGGGTGAATGTCGCCCAGAAGATGGCGCAAGGTGAACTGCGCCTGCGCGATCTCGTCGATCTGCGCATCCTTCTGGCCGATAAACCGCTGGCGCAGGTCCATCCGGCCGATCCCGGTGACGAGCACGACCGACACCGAAGCGAGGATCGCGAGGCAGACGAGCATTTCCACGAGGGTAAAGCCGGCGGCGGCATGTGGGCGCGTCATGGCTTGATCCGCACCGTGGTGAGCCGCACGATCTCGCCGCGCCTCGCTCCGGCTACGCCGACCGCGACCGAGATCTGTTCAAGCGGATGGCGATCAAGCGGATCGGCCAGCTGCTGGTAGGGTTGACGCACGACACGCCAGCCGTAGGCGCCCCACTGGCCCTGAAGCGGCGCAGTAGGGTCCGCCGTCTGATCGAGCACCGATTGCGCGATCATCAGGCCTTCGCGGCGCTGCTGCACGGCGAGGCGCGTGCGGGCATCCTGACCCACGGTGCCCACCAAAGCGGCAGTCATCGCGGCCACGATGGCGAGCGCGATCAGCAGTTCGATCAGTGTGAAACCCAGTTCCCGGGCCTCTCGCGGGGTGGAAGCGGCGGAACTCACGGCAGGAACACGAGGCGCGAGGTGGCGGGGTCGACGCGGAAACGGCTGCCGCGGCCTGCAGCAGCAATGGCACCATCGCCGCCATTTGCGGTGCCATCGGGAAAGAAAGCAAATCCCTGCGTGGGCCATTCGAGCTGGACGGACTCCGGCAGGCTGCGGGCGGGGCGACCTGAGGATGACAGCAGCATCCGGCGCGGCGCCGACCATGACACGCGCACCGGCGCTGCGCCGGCAATGGCATCGGCGCGCGCCTGCGTGAGCACGAGCGCCGTCGTCATCCGCGCCTCGGCTGCGGCACTTTGCCCGAGGCGGTGCTGCAAGGCCGGAAACGCGATCCCGGCCAGCAAGGCCGCGACGGCCAGCGCCACCAGCAGTTCGATCAAGGTAAATCCGTCGTCGCGGGGGCAGCCGCGCCGACGCTCACCAGTTGCCGACATCTTTCGCCTCACCGCTGCCGCCGGCGGCACCATCCGAGCCGTAGCTGTAGACATCGACTTCGCCGTGATCGCCCGGCGACTTGAACAGGTAGGGCTTGCCCCAGGGATCGTTGAGCGCGGCCGCATCGGCGATATAGGGCCCGTTCCAGTTCGTATCGCTGGGCGGCGCCTTCACCAGCGCGCCGAGGCCTTCCGCGCTGGTGGGGTAGCGTCCGGCGTCGAGCTTGTAGAGTTCAAGCGCGGCGGCGATGTTCTTGGTCTGGATCTGGGCGGTCTGCGTGCGCGAGCTGCCAAGATACTTGATCACTTGCGGCCCGACGATCGCCGCAAGCAGGCCGAGGATGGCGAGCACCACCAGCAGTTCGATCAGCGTGAAGCCCCGCTCGTTCCGGTTGTTCTTGTTCATCAGGATACTGCCAGTTCATTGAAGCCGAGAATTGCGGACATGACCGCAGCGATGATCGCCGCCACGGCCGTGCCCAGCACGATGGTGATGGCCGGCGTCAGAATGGCGACAAGCCGCTCCAGCCGGGTGCGCACATCGCGGTCGAGCACCACTGCCAGCCGCGAGAGCATGAGGGCCAGCTGCGATGTTTCCTCGCCGGTGCGGATGAAGCCGATGGCAAGGTGCGGCAACATGCCGGTCGCGGCAAGCGGCGCCGAAAGACCGCCGCCTTCGCGCACCCCCTCGGCAATCGTGGCGATCGCGGTGGAAATCGCGGTGTTGCCGATAGTGCGCTGCGACAGCGCCAGCGCATTGGGCAGTGGAACTCCGCCCTCGAGCAAGGCGCCGAGCGTGTGCGAGAACCGCGCGATCTCGATGCGCTTCACCAGGTCTCCGACCAGCGGGAGGCCCAGCATGAGCTGGTCGAAGCGGATGCGGCTGGCGGGCCGGGCCAGCAGGTTGCGCAGCGCGAGGCCCAGCGCGACCAGTCCCGCGAGGAGCCAGAGCCCGTAGGCGCGCAGGAACTGGCTGGCCGCGATGACCGCCATCGAAGCGAACGGCAGCTCGACCTTGTTGGTATCAAGCAGCCGTTCGAACTGCGGCACGACGAACAGCAACATCATCAGGATCACCCCGACCGCGATCACCGACAGCGCGATGGGATAGATCATCGAGGTAATCACCAGCCGCCGCAGTTCGGCAGCCTGTTCCAGCATCTGCGAAAGGCGCTCCATCGCCTCGCCCAGCTTGCCGTTGGCCTCGCCCGCTTCCGCCATCGCGGCCTCGCCGGGGCTGAACAGCGCCGGATTGTCGAGCATGGCGCGCGAGATCGGCGCGCCTTCGCGCACCGCGCTGAGCAGCATGCCCATAGCTTCGGCCGCTGCGGGATCGTCGATATTGCCGACCGCCAGCGCGAGCGCCCGGTCCAGCGGCAGGCCCGCCTTGAGCAGCACGGCCAGTTCGGCGATCACGGCGCGGCTGATCGCGCTGTTGCGCCGGGATATCGGCTCGCCGGACGGGGTTGCTGCCGAACCTGCCGGGATCAGGCGCAGCTCGACCGGCGTGTTGCCGCTGCGCCGGATCTGGGCCAGCGCCTCGCTTTCATTGGCCGCATCAACCTGCCCGGCCACAATCCGGCCGTCTGCGCGCATAGCTCGGTAGCGAAAGGCGGGCGCCGCGTTCATTCGCCGCTCGCGACCCGCAGCACTTCCTCGATCGTCGTCAGCCCTTGCGCGGCCTTGGCGAAGCCTTCCTGCAGCAGCGAGCGATGTCCCGCCGCACTGGCGCATTCCTCGATCTGGCGCGCATCGGCGCGTTTCAGGATCAGGCGCGCGATCGCATCGTCGACCGGCAGGAAATCGAACACCGCGATCCGTCCGCTGTAGCCGGTGCCGTGGCAGGCGGTGCAGCCGGCCGCGCGGTGGAAGTGGCCGGCCAGCGCGGCCGCAGTGTCGAGGCCTAGCGTGGCCAGCAGTGCCTCGTCCGGCACGAACGGAACGCGGCACTGGAGGCACAGGCGGCGGACCAGTCGCTGCGCCAGCACGCCCGCCAGCACCGAGCTCAGGAGGAACGGCTCCACGTCCATATCGATCAGGCGCGTGATCGCGCCCGCCGCCGTATTGGTGTGGAGCGTCGAGAGGATCATATGGCCGGTGAGCGCGGCCTGCACGGCGATCTGCGCCGTCTCGGTATCGCGGATTTCGCCGACCATGATCGCATCGGGATCCTGCCGCAGGAACGAGCGGAGCGCCGTGGCGAACGAGAAGCCGATGCCCGGCTGCACCTGGGTCTGGACAATGCCCGGCAGGCGGTACTCGATGGGATCTTCCACCGTCAGCAGCTTGCGCTCGACCTGGTTGAGTTCGGCCAGCGCGGCATAGAGCGTGGTGGTCTTGCCGCTGCCGGTCGGCCCGGTCACCAGCACGATCCCGTAAGGCCGGTGGATCGCCTCGCGGAACTGCTCGACCAGCCGGTTGTCGAGGCCGAGTGCGGCGAACTCGAGCTTCAGATTGGACCTGTCGAGAATGCGCAGGACCGCGCTTTCGCCGTGGATCGAGGGCGCGGTGGCGACGCGCAGATCGATCTCGTGCCCGCGCACCGCCAGCCGGAGACGGCCATCCTGCGGAATGCGGCGCTCGGCGATATCGAGCCCGGCCATGACCTTGATGCGCGCCACCACCGATGCGCGCATCGCCTGCGGCAGCCGGGTGACAAGCCGCAGCATGCCGTCGATGCGGAAGCGCACGACCAGGCTGTCATCGGTCGGCTCAAGGTGAATGTCCGAGGCGTTTGCATCGACCGCTTCGGCAATCAGGCGGTTGACCGCGCGGATGGCCGGGGCGTCGCTGGTGAGGTCGCGCATCCGGTCGATGTCGCCGGTTTCGACCGTATCCTCGATCGCTGCCCTATCCGTGCCGTCCTGGCACAGACGTTCGATCGCCGCTTCGATATCGCTGGCGCGCGCAATCATGCGATCGACACGGCGCTTGAACAGGAAGTGGAACGCGCTCTCGACAAACGGGTCGTAGGGATCGACCACTGCGACGCAGACCCGCGCATCGTCGATCGCAATCGGAACAGCGCGGATATCGCGCAGAAATTCGGCTTCGATCGGCTGCTCCAGTGCGACCTGACCACGCAGCCGGTCGGCCGGTGCCATCGGCATCCCGCTGGCGTCGGAGAGCTGCTCGCACAGCGACTGCTCCGACATCAGGCCAAGGCGCGTGACCACCGAGTCGATGCGCTCGCCGCTTTCCTGCTGCACCAATCGCGCACGGGAGAGCGCCTCGCGCGAAAGGAGCGCGCGCGCTTCCAAAACGGCGGCAATCGAGTTTTCGCTGTGCTGCGTGGTCCCGGCGTCGGACGTGGCCGACAGGGCATGGGCTTGATCTTGTTCGGAATCGGTTCCGGCGCCGGGCCGGAGCGATTGTCCGGGCGAAGCGCCAGCGACTGCCAGGATCTTTGCTTTACCGAGCACATTAACCCTCGCGGTCAGACCGGAAGCGGCATGGCTTTCGCTCGTGATGGCCCAAACCAATTGCCATTGCCGGATCAACCACTCCCCGTCGCGCCGCCTTATGGGGCCAATGCGTCATTTGTGTTACGAACGCCGACCCACGCCTGGGCAGCGCCAAAGCGGTCCGGAATGCGCGCGCCGGGTTGGCGACAGTGCCGCGAAATGGCGATTTTTCGCCTTTTTTCAAGGATCGACAGGGTCAAGCCTGGGCTGTGCGTCCGGACGCCGGCGGGCGCGGCTGATATTCAGAGACTGCAACAAAAGAATCACGTTGCTGTCATTTGCCGAGTCTAATGACCGCTTCGCCAACCGCAGATTGGGTTGGGACTCGGGGGCGCTAAGAACAAATTCCGGGAAGCTGCAGAGCGTATCGATCAAGAACTTGATCGGGCTTGCTCGTGACGAGCCCAGTTTGGACCAGTTCCATATCGCGAATCGGAGAGTTAATTCGAAGTATTGAACTGGATTCAGTATATATTCTGCACATCTTTCGGATTTTGAACGGCCAACTCATTCTGATTCAACGTCAGTATTGGTTACGATATCCTTCAGGAGGAATTATCAAATGGTTAATGTGAAGTCTCTGCTTCTGGCCGCGACTGCTGTCGCCGGTACGGTTGCATCGCCCGCCTTCGCGCAGCAGATCCCGCTGCCTGCCCCGGCAACCGCTGATGGCGCGCTGCACGGCGCCGGTGCTTCGTCGGTCCAGAACATTGTGGCCCGCAGCTTCAACTGCCTCAGCGCTGTCGACAACCAGCGCGGTACGTCGACGAGCGCAACCTCGCTGACCACCCTGACGCAGGGTCAGTTCAACGGCACCATCCCCATCAACTGCGCGCTCCCGGCGGACGCGGTGCAGACCAACGTCCAGGGCAAGTACATCGCGACCGGTTCGGGCTTCGGCCGCACCGTCTGGGCTGATTTCGCCAACGACTTCCGCGGTGGTACTGGTCCGACCGTGTCGAGCAGCGTGTACAACCCGTTCGTGACCGCGCCCGACGTGTGGAGCAACGTACAGTTCGGCTTCTCTGACGCCGGCGTTTCGCCTGCGGACATCACCACCTACAACACGCGCGCGGCGCCGAGCGCCGGTGCGGCGATCTCGTTCCCGCTCTACCTGCTCCCCGTCGCGATCGCCTACAGCTCGACCTACGGCATCAACGGCTCGAATCAGCCGATGGTGTTCAACGCCAAGGGCCGTGGCATCGCGCCTGCCGGTGGCACCGCCGTTGCGGCGATCAAGCTTTCGAAGGCTGCCTACTGCGGCATCTTCAACGGCACGTTGACCAACTGGAACGATTCGACGTTCACCGTGCTCAACGGCAACACCCCGCTGTTCGACACGGTCAACGACACCGCTTCGCGCTGGGCTGCCGATGGTGCGCCGATCCGTCTCGTCGGCCGTATGGACCGTTCGGGCACGACCGATATCTTCACGCGCCACCTCGCGCAGGTCTGCAACCCCACCAGCGCGCCCGGGATCCCCGAGCGTCGTTCGGCGCCCACGGCGACCCTGCCGACCGGCCGTCTGCTCTCCCCTGCGGTTCCGGCTTTCACCGGCACGAACCGCTTTACGCAGGCTGCCGAATCGCTGCCTTACAACACGGCAACCGGGATCGACTTCCGCAGCGTGCGGTCGGACACCGGCTACCGTGTGAACAACAGCAGCTCGACGGCCTTCGCCGGCACCATCAACTCGATCTCGGGTGACTACTTCAACGGCACCGCGATCGTGAATGTTGCCAATACGGGCACGAACCCCAGCGTTGCCGGCCCGACCTCGATGCCGACCGGCAGCGTGGGCAGCGGCTACTTCCTGCTGGCAGATGGCAGCTCGCGCGTTGCCGCGGCGATCACGTTCGCTCCGGACTACGTGCTGAACGGCGTGCGCCTCAACGGCAAGGTCGGTTACATCTCGGCCGACTTCGTCACTCCTTCGGTTGACGCGATTGCCGGTCTCTCGGCCGCCACGCTGCAGGTTGGCGTGTCGACGACGCTCTATGCCAACCCGACCGCTGCAGCCGCCCGTACCGCGCTCGGCACGATCCTGCCGCCGCAGTCGGATACCGCTGGCCTGTTCGTTTCGGCCACGCCTGACAGCCGTAATGTCCGCGCGCTGACCGGCACCGACCCGGTGCCCGCGACGCGTGCGAACCCGGTTGCCTGGGCTGACGTCCTCTATGCGGACACCAACCAGTCGCTGGCACGGCCGGCGCTGGGTTACCCCATCACGGGTACCACCCAGGTCCTGCTGTACACCTGCTACAACGGTGCGAACCGCGAAGCCATGGTCTCCTACCTCGGTTGGACCCTTGGTCAGTACGGTACCAAGGGTGATGGTACCCCGGCGCCCACGGGTCTGCTGAACGGCGTGGTTGCCGCCACTCCGGGTGTGCTCTTCCAGAACAACATCGCCGTTGTTCCGGCGAACTGGACGAAGGCGATCGTGAACACGTTCCTTTCGAACCCGACGGCCGAGACGGCTCTGGGTGCGCAGAACCTGTGGATCCAGAACCGCACGATCCCGGCCTACCAGACGGCAACGCAGGACATCTACTACGGCGATACGGCCAATGGTGCGCCGGCTGCGACCGCGACCAACCCGGTCACCAAGATCTGGCGGGCTGCCAAGCCGAACATCCGCATCCCGACCGCTGCAAACCCGACCTGCGCGGGCCGCACGGGCGCCTGATCTTCCGATCACGGCACAGGCTGAACGAGGAGGGCTCCGGAGCAATCCGGGGCCCTCTTTGTTTACCTTTTTCCAGCCCGGGAAAGGGCCTGCCAACGCATCACCAGACTGTCACACAGATTAAACACTGCCCCTCCACAGACCCCTTACACAGGGGTTCGGGGAATCAGATTGCGATGGGCGGGCTTAGTGCACATGTTTTACGTGCGAGCTTGCCACTGGCATCGCTGCTGGTGCCCGCATCGTCAGCCTGGGCTGCGCAAGCGGCCGAGCCAGCGGCGCCCGCGGGGCAGGCGGCACCAACGGGTGCGGCGACGCCAGCCGGCGCGGAGCGTGCGCCCGACAAGTTCTTTATCCAGGCCTACGACATTTCCGGCGCGACCGTGCTGCCGGCGAGCGAAATCGAGCGTCTGGTCTATGCCCATTCCGGTCCCGATCGGACCGATGCCGATGTCGAGGCTGCGCGCAAGGCCTTGCAGGACGCCTATGCCGCACGCGGCTATGGCGCGGCGGTGGTGGAAGTGCCCGTGCAGGAGCGCGAGACGTTTGCCCAAGGCGTGATCCGGATCGCGGTCAACGAAGTACCGGTCGGGCAAGTGCGGGTCACCGACAGCCGCTATCATTCCTTGTGGGTGGCGCGCCGTCAGGTGCCGTCGCTGGTCGAGGGCAAGCCGCTCAACATTCCCGCCTTGCAGGCGGACATGACCATGGCCAACCGGTTTCCCGACCGCACGCTCAATCCGATCTTCAAGCCGGGCAGGGCTCCCGGCACGATCGACGTCGATCTCAATGTCGACGACCAGCGGCCGCTGCATGCCAGCGTCAATATCAACAACGACGCCAGCCCGGCAACGACGCAGCTGCGCCTCATCAGCACGGTCCGCTATACCAATCTGTTCCAGACCGGGCAGGCCGCGACGTTCACGTACATCGTCTCGCCGCTCAAGCGCGAAGAGACGGAAGTCTTTTCCGGCTCCTACTCGTTTCCGCTGCTGCGCACGCCGTGGAGCATCGCGATTTCCGGGTACTACTCCAACAGCAACATCTCGGCATTGGGCGGCACCAACGTGCTGGGCAACGGTTATCAGGTCGGCGCGCGTGCGATCTATCACCTTGCCACGTCCCGCACCCAGCAGCAGTTCAGCTTCGGGTTCGATTACAAGAACTTCAAGCAGAATATCCAGGTCGCTGGCGTTCAAACCAGCACCGCGCCGATCCGCTATCTGCCGATTGAACTGGAATACATGCTTTCCGGTGGCAGTGAACGGGTCAACTACTCGGTCTCGCTGGCGACAACAATCGGCCTCCGGGCGATCAGGCCGAAGGTCTGCGCGAGCCTGACCGGGCCTTGCGTGCTGGTCGATGCGTTCCGCAACCGCGAGCAGTTCAGCAACGAGAACTTCGTTCGCGGCGATCTTTCGGTCGATCTGTCCTACGCCTTCAAGAACGATATCGTCGCCGCGTTCCGGTTGAACGCGCAGCTGGCGGATTCGCATCTCATCACCAACGAGCAGTTTTCCGCCGGCGGCCTGCGCAGCGTGCGCGGATACTACTCGTCCGAAGCGGTGGGCGACAACGGGATCGGGCCGAGCCTTGAGGTGCGCTCGCCATCGCTGGCTGGCAGCTTCGGCAAGTGGCTGACCGAAGCGCGGTTCTTCGCGTTTGGCGATGCTTCTTTCCTGCGCGTGCTGAACCCCTTGCCCGAACAGACTTCGAGCTTCGCGCTCGTCGGCATCGGCGGCGGTCTGAGGGTCCGAATTTTTGACCGGATTTCCGGTGAAGTCCTGGGGGCGGTCGCGATGACCGGCGGCCCGGTGACCAAGCGGGGTGCGCCCCGCGTGAGCTTCGATGTGAAGGGGGAATTCTGAGTGTTTCAGGCAACCGTGAAAACAGCGATCCTGCGCCTGTTGCTGGCGCTCGTCCTGTCGCTGGGGCTGGCCTCTCCGGCCGCCGCAGAGGGTGAGTCTGCCGGCTGGTGGAACAAGGAGTGGAGCTATCGCAAGGCGGTGACGGTCGATACTTCGCCGACCGGCGTCAACGTCAGTGGTGCGATCGGCCGTACGGTGGTGCTGGTGCGCCTGCACAGCGGCAATTTCACTTTCACCGATGCGATGGACAACGGTGCGGATGTCCGCTTCGTCGATTCCGACGACAAGACGCCGCTGCCTTACCATATCGAGCAGTACGATGCGGCCACGGGCATCGCCACGGTGTGGGTTTCGGTGCCGAACCTGACCGGCGGAGAAAAGAAGAAGATCTGGCTCTATTTCGGCAACAAGTCGGCGCCGGTCGGCGCGGACGTGCCGGGGACCTTCGATCCCGACTACACCGCCGTCTACCACTTCAGCGAGAAGCCTGGCCAGCCGGCCACTGATTCCACCGCCAATGCGAACTCGTCCAAAGTGGCGCCCCCGGGGGTCGACGAGAGCGGGATTGTCGGCCGCGCAGCCCAGTTCCCCGGGCAGGGCGCGCTGGCGATCGATGGCAGCGGCTCGCTCGCGATGACCGCCGGTGCTCCCTTCACCTTCACGGCCTGGGTCAAGCCGCAGCAGCTGAACGGTCAGCAGGCCATCTTCGCGCGCGGCGGGCTGGTGATCGGGCTGAACGCGGGCGTCCCCTTCGCCTCGGGTCCCGGTGTCTCGGTTTCCGGCAAGACCGCTGTGAAGCAGGGCGAATGGAGCCACATCGCTTTCGTTTCCGACGGCAAGGCCTTCTTCATCTACATCAACGGCACCGAGCAGGGCACGGCGGCAGGCGCGATGCCGGCTCTGGATGGCCCGATCAGCATCGGCGGCGAGACCAGCCAGCCCTACACCGGCGCGCTCGACGAAGTGCGCCTTTCCAAGACCGCACGGCCTGCGGCGATGCTGCTGGCAATGGCGCAGGCCGAAGGACCGGGCGGCAAGCTCGTCTCGGTTTCGGAGACCGCCGAGAAGCAGAGCTCGGGCAGCGGCGTGCTCGGGTTCATCATCAGCAAGCTGGAGCCGATCGACACAGTCATCATCGGGCTGTGCATGCTGCTGCTGGCGGCGGCGATCGCGCTGATGACCGTCAAGGTCCGCTACCTCAACGCGGCGGACAAGGCGAACAAGCGTTTCCTGCGCTATTTCGAGGCCATGCGCGACGATTTCCGTCCGCTGGATCAGGCCGAAGGCGTGACCCCGCAGGAAGCGGCCATGATGAACCGCGCTTCGCCGCTGGCGCGGCTCTATGAAGTGGGCTTCGAGGAGCTCTATGAGCGCGTGGTCGCAGCCGGCAACCGGCCGCTCTCGAGCCAGGCCGTCAACTCGATGCGCGCCGCGGTGGACTCGCAGTTCGTCAAGGAAAACCAGAAGCTCGACCACCTGGTCGTGATTCTCACCATCGCGATCTCGGGTGGTCCGTTCATCGGCCTGCTCGGTACCGTGGTGGGCGTCATGACCGTGTTCGGCGGCGTGGCGATGGCGGGCGACGTCAACGTGAACGCGATCGCGCCGGGTATCGCGGCGGCGCTGCTGGCGACGATCGCGGGCCTTGCCTGCGCCATCCCGTCGCTGTTCGGATACAACTATCTTAACGGCCGCATCAGCGGGCTGGCGGATCAGATGCGCGTGTTCATCGAGCAGCTCATCACCCGCATGGCCGAAGTGCAGGCCAATGCCGCGCAAGCCTTCAACGATCAGCAGTAAGGAAACCGACCGATGCAGGTAGGTGGCGGCCGCAAGGCCTATGACGATATCAACATCACCCCGATGCTGGACCTGGCCTACGTGCTGCTGGTCATCTTCATCCTGATGGCGACGGCTTCGGTGCAGGGGATCAAAGTCGATCTGCCCAAGGCGAGCTCGGCCAAGAGTCTCGTCCAGCCCAAGACCATCGCGATAACGGTGAACAACCAGGGCCAGATCTTCATGGACGCGTTCCCGGTCACGCTGGCCGACCTTGAGACGCGCCTGCGCAATGCCAAGGCCTCGAACCCCGACGTGCCGATCGTGCTGAAGGGCGACCAGACCGCGCAATACGGCAAGATCACCGAAGTGCTCGACTTGTGCCGCCAGCTCGACCTGAACAAGGTCGGTCTCGTCACCGGCAAGCCGACCGCCGCCTGATAGCCGGACCGGACCCAGAGCAGACCGCGCCGTGGCCAGACAACCATCCCTTCCGGATCCCGAAGAGCAGGGATCACGCCGCGGGCTGCTGATCGCAGTCGGCGCGGTGGTGGTGATTGCCGTGCTGTGGCTTGCCTATTCGGCGCTGACCGCGACCAAGGGCGTGAAGGTCGAAGCGCCGCCGCCCGCGGTGGTTTCGATGCTGCCCCCGCCGCCACCGCCACCGCCTCCTCCGCCGCCGCAGCCCAAGCCGCCCGAGCCGCAGGAAAAGGCCGCGCCCGTGCCCAGCGTCGAGCCGCCCAAGGCCGCGCCTGCACCGGCAGCGGTTTCGATCAATGGCCCCGCGCAGGCGGGCAGCGACGCTTTCGGTCTGCAATCGGGCAATGGCGGCGGCCTCGGCGGCGGCGGCTCCACCGGCGCCTGCACCGGCCCCGCTTGCGGCGGCACGGGCATGAGCGAGGTGTTCTATCGCCGCTATCTGAGCGCGGTCCTGCAGGAAAAGGTGCAGCGCGACGACCGCGTCAACCGGCTCGTGTTCAGCGCCGACTTTGCGATCACCATTTCGCCTTCGGGCCGCATCACTTCGGCCAGTCTGCTCAAGACGAGCGGGCGTGACGACCGCGATGCTGCGCTCAAGGCCATTCTGCTTGCCATTTCCAATCTCGATCCGCCGCCCAGCGGGGTCCGGTTTCCGCAGCGGATCACGGTTCGAGGCAGGCGTTCGCTTTGAGCACGCCTGAACGCATTCCAGGGGAAGTTTGATGAGACGGTTGAGGTCTTCTTTAGCATCGGCGCCGCTGCTGGCAGTGTCGCTCTGCGCGGCTCTTGCGGCGACGCCCGCCTATGCCGACGAGCAGGCCGGATCGCCGCCTGCTGCAAAACCCGCCCCGTCGAGCAATGCGATGGTCAACCTCGTCCGGCTGCTGGTCGCGCAGGGTACGATCACGCGCGAGAACGGCGAGAAGCTGATCCAGGAAGCCGAGCGCGAGGCGGCCGAGGCGCGTCTGGCAGCAGCGCCTGCAGCAGCACCGGCTGCGGCGGGGAACCCGGCTGCGGTGGCCGGCGGGCAGTATGCGGTCGGCAATCTTCCCCCGCCGCCGCAGGGCACCATCCGCGTTCCCTATATTCCGCAGGTTGTGCGCGATCAGATCCGCGACGAGCTGCGCGACGAGGTGCTCAAGCAGGCCAAGGCGCAGGGCTGGTCCTCGCCGGGCAAGGCTGCGCCGGACTGGGTGCACAATCTCAACATCTACGGCGACATGCGCATCCGCTCGCAGTCGCACTTCTACAGCAAGGACAATTCGGACTTCATACCGAACTTCCAGCAGATCGTGTCGGGCGTAAACGGGCAGGATCCGGTCCCGCTCGATCTGATCAACGATCCGATCCCGCTGCTCAACACGCGGCAGAACCAGTACAACCTGCTGCGCTATCGCCTGCGCGTCGGCGTCGATTTCAACATCGGTGACAGGGTCAAGGTCGGCTTCATGCTGGGCGGCGGCAACGATGTCTCGCCGGTCAGCTCGAACGTGAACCTCGCGGGCAATTTCACCGACCGCAATTTCATGATCCACAAGGCCTTCATCCAGGCCCGGCCGACCGACTGGGCGACGATCACGGCCGGGCGTATCGGCAACCCGTTCTGGTCGAGCGAGGCGCTGTTCGACAACGACCTGAGCTTTGACGGATTTGCGGGTGACTTCCGCTGGTCGAGCCCGAATGGTCTGCTTGACGGCAAGCTTGTGCTGGGTGCGTTCCCGCTGAACTTCGGCGCGCTGAACTTCCCCAACACGTCGAACGTCAAGACCGGTGTGCCGCAGCGCTGGCTGTTCTCCGCCCAGGCCGAGACCGACTTCCATCTCGGTGGGGATGTCTTCGTCCGCTCCGCCGTCAGCTACCATCACTATATCAACATGCAGGGTCGGCCTTCGGCGCCTTGCGCGCTCTACCTCGGCGTCACCGAATGCTCGACCGACGGCACGGCGGCGGGCTTCGTGCAGAAGGGCAACACGCTCTCGTTCATCCGGCGCATCGTGTTCGATCCGACCTTGCCGGCAACCGCGGTGCAGCCGCAGCCGCAGCTGCTCGGTCTCGTCCAGCCCTACCACATCCTCGATGGGATGATCTCGGTGAAGGTGCCGATGGGCGAGAACACCGACGTCACCTTTAGCGGCGAATACATGCGCAACCTCGGCTTCAGCCGCAGCAATGCGTGCCGCTACGGGCTGGCCGGTCAGCCGGTCAACAACGGCGGATCGGGCGGCAACGGCAATATCTGCGATCCGGTCGAGGCCAACCGCACGCCTTATGTGGGCGGCAACCAGGGTTTCGACCTGCAGATCGGCGCAGGCTGGGCGCATCCCAACCGTCCGGGCCAGTGGCGGGCCTACGTGGGCTATCGCTATCTTGAAACCGACGCCGTGGTCGATGCCTTCACCAACGACTACTGGCGCCTCGGCGGGACCAACATGAAGGGTTACGTCATCGGTGGCACGGTCGGCCTCTACAAGAATGTCACCATCGGCGGGCGCTGGCTGAGCGCCAACGAGATCAGCGGCGAGCCGCTTGCCATCGATGTCCTGCAAATCGATCTGAACGTGGAGTTCTGATGCGCGCCCTGCCTGTCCTGCTCGCGGCATTTCTGGCGGCTCCGGTGGCTATGGCGCAGCCGGCGGTGCCGCCGCCACCGCCCCCTCCGCCGACTGCGCAAGCCGCGCCAGCCGGGCAGGCCGCGCCGACTGCGGCCGATATCGATTCGCTGCAGCAGCGGCTGCTCGCCTCGCAGCAGGTCATCGCGACCTTGCAGCGCGAATTGGCGGAAGCGCAAGCCAAGAGCGGCGCGCTGGAGCAGGCCCGTCTGCGCAACGGCCGGCTTGTTTCGATCACGCGGCAGCTCATCGACGCCTATGCGCGCCGCTATGGCCAGATCAAGCGCCGCGATCCGTTCCAGTTCAGTCGGCGCAAGTTCGAATTCGAGCTGCAGGCGCTGTCCGACGCCGTCTACGACAACAAGGTCGATGTTCCGCTGCGCACTCTGCCGGGCGGCACGGCGATTACCGGCGAACCCGCGGAAAAGGCTAACTGACCATGGCGTTTCGGCGATCAGGTGCGCGCGGACTGCTGGGCGGGACCAGCCTTGCCGCGATCATGCTGGGGCTTTCGGCGAGTCCGGCGCAGGCGCAGCTTGCCGCGATGCGTGCGGCGGCCGGGACGGTGGTTCCGCCGGTCGCGGTGCCGGCCGGGCAGGGTACGCCGCAGCGATCGCAGACGATGCAGGATGCGCTGGCGCGGCAGGTGCGGCTGCAATCGCGCGCGCAGGCGCTCGCGACCTATGTCACTTCGGCCAAGTCTGCCGCGCTCGCCGCGATCAGGGCCAAGCCGGTCGACGGTATTGCCGATGCCGGGCTCAATCCGATCCAGGCGGTGCGCAATGCGACGATCTATGTCGCCGCTGGCGTCGATGCCTCCACCGTCAAGGGCAACAGCGCGCCGCTGTCGGTTGCGGCGGTGAACGATCTGACCGGCCAGAATACGTGGGAAGGCGCGCTGGCGCCGGTTCAAAGCACGGGTAGCAATGGCAAGCTGACTGTCCGGATCGACCAGACGCAGCAGCGCGCGCTGCTGACCTGGCAGAACTTCGATGTCGGCGCGAACACCGAACTGGTGTTCAACCAGAAGCAGGGCGGGGTTGCCCAGAAGAGCTGGACCGTTGTCAACCGGGTCGCCAATCCGGTTGCGCCGAGCACGATCCTCGGGGCGATCAAGGCCGATGGCACGGTGCTGGTGCTCAACCGTTCGGGCGTGCTGTTCGGCCCGACGGCGCAGGTCAATCTGCATTCGCTGGTGGCCAGCAGCCTCGAGCTCGGCAATTTCGCCTCGTCCGTCACGACGGTCGGCGCGACGTCCTTCTTCAATGCGTCGACGGTCAAGGACCGCGTCACCGCCTATCTCCAGAACGGCCTGCTGGTCCAGGGTGCGCCGGGCCTCAAGGGGCAGCTGCTCTCCGCGCTGCTACCCGCGGGCAGCCGCTACGACGTCAACCAGCCGCTGCCCGTGGACGGTGGTCTCGAAGGCGATGTCCTTGTCTATCAGGGCGCCTCGATCACGTCCGACAGCGGCGGCTTCATCATTCTGGCCGCGCCGACGGTGCAGAATGCCGGTACACTTACGGCCAGCGAAGGCCAGGTCAGCCTGCAGGGCGGGCGCTTCATCGGCGCGACCACGTCCACCGGCGCCAGCGGCAGTGCCGACGAGAACGTGCGCGGCCTGATCCTGTCGAGCCAGATCCCCAACACGCCGGTGCTGCCGCAGACGCCGACGCCGGATCAGGGCGTGGTGACCAATTCCGGCCTGATCGTGTCCCGCCGCGGCTATATCTCGCTGGGCACATCGATCTATGGCCAGGTCACCAACGACGGTTTGCTGAGCGCCACGACCAGCGTCTCGCGCAATGGCAAGATCGCGCTGACCGGCGGTTCCGTCGTGCTGACGGGCAATGCCGATGCGGCCAAGGCCAGCGGCATTTCGATTCTGCCCGACGACAACGGCGAAACCATTCCGCAGGGCAGCCCGAACAGTCCGCCCGCGTTCAAGAGCTCGCAGCTCGTCATCGGCAACACGATCAATTCCTATCTCAGTGCAGACGGCAGCGGCGATACCGCGCTGCTCCCGACGCTGTTCGAGATGCAGCAGAACGCGTTCGTTCTCGCGCCCAACGCGAAAGTCGTGATCGGTCACGACCTGTCGCAAGGCGTGTTCCAGCCGAACCCGGGCATCGCCGCATCGGTGACGATCGCCGATGGCGCGATCATCGACGTCAGCGGCATGAAGGGCGTGGCGCGCAAGGTTTCGGACAATACCGTCAAGATCAGCCCCGCCAAGCAGAACGAACTGCGCGACACGCCGACGTATCGTTCGGTGCGGACCGATGGCGGCTTCACGCTGAATGGCGCGACGCTCTATGTCGATGCGCGCGCATCCGGGGTGCGATCGGACGGAGTGGCCTGGATCGGCTCGCCGCTGCTCGAAGCGGGCAGCGCCGTCAGCCAGATTGCCGTCACCGCCGCCGAACTGATGACCAAGGGCGGCAGCATCAGCATCGATGTCGGCACGGCCATCAGCGCGACTAATCTGACGGCCGCGCAGATCGACGCCTTGGCGAAGGTCAAGATCGCCAAGGGAGCGCTGTTCGATGTTTCGGGCGGCTGGACCACTTATTCTGCCGGCTATGTGCAGACCACCCAGCTGCTGACCAACGATGGCCGGGTCGTCAGCATCGATCAGGCCGATCCCAACGACGTGTTTGTCGACTTCGTCGACGGGTTCACCGCGAGCCAGACCAGGCTGGGCATTTCGGAAACCTTCCGGACCGGCGCGGTGCGGGCACAGCGCTACGAGGATGCCTACGACGAAGGGCGCGATGCCGGCGCCTTGCAGATCGGCGGGAGCCTGATCTCGTTCGATGGCACGGTGCATGGCGATGCTTTCGCCGGATCACGGCAGCTGGCCGGGGCGATCGAGCCGACCGCCAAGTCCTCGATCGCGGGTGATCCGCGCAAGCTGCAGTATTCCAAGAACCAGCTGCCTTCGGGCGGTCTGCTGCGGATCGGCTCGTTCAGCGGTTCGTCGGGGACCGGGTTCGGTCAGGATATCGTCGTCTTCCGCGGCACGAAGACGGGGCCGGCAAACCAGGCGGAGTTGCTGCTCGACGACCGCATGCTCTCGCAGGCGGGCCTTTCGGGCCTGATGCTGCAGACCAGCGGTGCGGTGACGTTCGCTTCGGCTTCGGACCAGCTGCTGACGGACAGCTCGGCGCTGACGCTCACGGGCAATTCGGCGCTCACTCTGGCCGATGGCGGCGTGCTCGAAGTCGACGCCGGGCGGGCAATCCGGTTTGGCGGCAATGTCCGCATTGCCGGCGGGACCATTGCGGCGCGGACGTACCAGCTCACCGACATCAATGCGCCCGGTCTTTCGACGGTCGGCAATCCGTTCCGCGAGGATGATGATATCGCGCTGAGCTATGCCAGCGGCGATGCCCTGCCGCTTGGCCGGTTCGACGTGACGGTGAACGGCACGCTTTCGGTCGCGGGCAAGTGGGTGAACGATTACCGCGGCGTCGCCAATCAGCAGGGCGCGGGCTGGATCAACGGCGGCTCGATCAGTCTGACGGTCGCGCCCAAGGTGTTCGTGCCGGTGGGCGGGGACATCTTCACCGCATCGGTGGCGGCCGATCTCAGTGGCAGCGTGCGGATCAAGTCCGGCGCGCTGCTCGATGTTTCTGCTGGTGCCTTCGTGTCGAGCGCGCGCGCGTTCAATCTTTCGGCGCGCGGCGGCAATGTCAGCCTGATCAACGAGACGACCTACGCCGCGGTCGCAGCCGTTCAGGACAACGCCGATCTGATCGGCAACCTGGTGCGCGGCCAGACCGTTGCATTCACGCCCAAGCCCCCGCTGCCCACGACGATCGGGGTGCTCCCTTCGCTTGTGCCGACGCAGCAGAATGCCGAAGTGAGCTTTGCGGCGGAGAACATCCGGGGCTTCGGTTTCTCCGGCGGCGGCACTTTCAAGCTGGTCTCGCCCAACATAGCCTTTGCCGGGGCGAGCGCCACTGCGGGCGAGAGCCCGGCCACCGTCGTGCCGCTCGATTTCCTGCGGCGGACCGGCTTCGGCACGCTGGACATGACGAGCTACCGCGCCCGCACGGTACGCGATCTGTTCGACAACGGCAGCAACCGGCTGTCGAGCTTCTTCGAAACCACGCGGTTTACCATCGGCGCGGGCCAGACGCTCGACCTTACGCAGGTCACATTGCCTGCCATCATCGATGCGGCCACGCAGTCGCGCCTGCTCGGCCTTGCCAGCGGCGGCGATATCGGCACCGTGCTGACGCCGACGGTGCCCGGCGACGTGTGGTATCGCAAGCCGGCCAGCCTGGTGCTGCGCGGTCTGGCCGAGCTCGATATCGAGGCGGGCGGCCGGATCATCGGCACGCCCCAGGCGTCCATCGTTGCGCCCAAGCTCTACAATGCGGGGGTGATCGATCTGCCGGGCGGCAGCATCCGTCAGATCGCGACCTTGCCGCAGGCGCTTGATCAGTTCGGTACGGGCCTGTTCGACATCACCGGCGATGCCCGCGACTTCGCGGTCGTGTTTGGTACGCCGGACGCTTCGGGCCGCTATGCCGAAAACGGCCTCAACTCCGGCGGGTTCACCAACGCCGATGGCTCGGTCAAGACCAACAACCAGCTGTTCACCCAGCCGGGGAGCGAGCGGTTCTTCTATTTCCTCGGCCGGGTGGCTGCCGATGACGGAATCGTGCTGGCGGAAGGCAGCACCACCAATCTTGCCGGCACCGCGCTGTTCGATCCGGCAGCGCCGCTGCGCGCCGATGGCACGCGCTATCGCTTCGGGCGGATGATCGGCGGCGGGAGCATCACCACCGCAGCTGCCTATCGGCCGCAGAGCGATGCATCCCAGGCGCTGTTTCCCAATCCGTCCTACGGCTTCGTCAGCTATCCCGATCCGACCAGCATCTCGCCGACACCGCCGCCGCTGCTGGCCCAGACCGCGGGGCGGCGGTTCGTGGCGAAGGCCGGTTCGCTGCTCGACATCAGCGGGGCCAGCGCGACGTTCGATATCCCGGTGCAGGACGGTGTCTACGCGCCAAGCCTGCAGTGGAGCGATGCCGGAACCGTGGCGCTGCGCGCAGGCGGCACGCTGTCCGGCGCGACGATCAAGGCAAGCGGCGGTGCCCCGTCGGCGACCGGTGGCACGCTCGAATGGCTGCTCCCCACGCTGCGCGCGGCGGACGACGGATCCGGCGCGGACAACGTGGCCTTCGCGGATGGCATCACCAAGGCCGGCTTCGACAGCCTGATCGCCTATGGTGGGCTGACGCTCGACGGGGTGTTCAACCTGACGCTGGACAAGGGCCTGCTGGTCCGTTCCGCCGCTTCGCTGGACGGGACGCCGGTCGGTCCCAATGCAGACGTCACGATTTCCGCGACGCAAGGGACGAACGCGACGATTTCCGCGCCGTACATCGCCTTTGCCAGCCGTTCCGGCGCCTTGCGCAATTCTGCCGCTGCGACCGGTAACGCCACAGTCACCTTCTCGGCCGGCGCGCTGGGGATGGACTTCTTCGGTACCACCCTGTTCGACCGCTCGATCGGCCAGACCAACCTGTTCAGCCGCGCGGATGTGCGGCTCATCGGGGTGGACGACCGGACAGACCTGACCGCTGCGCCCGCGCTGAACGGAAGCCTGACCGCCGCCGGCAACCTGACGTTCGACGCGGCGCGGGTCTATGCGACGACCGGCACCGGCAACCTGCAGCGCATCCTCGAGATTGCCGCAGGTGCATCGAACACGCGGACGCCATTGCCGTTCCAGATCTCCGCGCTCGGCAATTCGACGATCACGTTCCTCGGCAGCCATATCGACACCCGCACACCGTTGTCGGCGGGCTCTTTCCTGCAGATCAACGCCAGGAAGGTGGTGCAGAACGGTTATCTCGCCGCGCCGCTCGGCCGCATCGCGTTCGGCACGGCCGACAATCCGGTCGAAGCGATCAGCTTTGGCGCGGGCAGCGTTACGCAGGTCTCGGGCGCCGGCCTCAATGTGCCCTATGGCACGACCACGGACCTCTCGCAGTACTTCTTCACGCCGGGCTCGGCTTCGCCGCTGACGCAGCTGCCCAGCGGGAACCTGCGGGTGAATGCCGACGAGATCGATTTCACGGAAGGCGCCAAAGTCCTTGGCAGCGGCGGCGGCGACGTGTTCGCCTACGAATTCGTGTCAGGCACGGGCGGCTCGCGCGATGTGCTGAGCCGGTTCAACACCGATGTCTTCAGCAGCAACGGGTACGATCCCGCTACCGGACAGGGCTACCAGTACGCCGACCGGCGGCAGGTCTATGCGCTGGTGCCGAGTGAAGTCGCGGCCAAGATAGCATTGTACGATCCGGTCTATGCGGCGGACTACGGCATCGGCAGCCCGAGCGAACTCTACGGCACCAGCGCCGGCCTTGCGGTGACGCTGGATGGCGGCGGCGGCATTGCGGCGGGCCAGTATGTGCTGATGCCGGCGCACTACGCGCTGCTTCCGGGCGCATACCGGATTGTCGAGAATGTCGGCGCGGTCGCGCCGGCCAGCGGCAGCGCGCAGACCCTGCTTGACGGCAGCATCGTGCTCGGCGGTGTCTATTCGACGGCGGGTACGGGCTTCGTCTCCTCGCAGCGGCGTTCGTTCACGGTGCAATCGCAGGCGAGCTTCCTGCGCTATTCGTCGATCCGGACGACGGGCGGCACCACCACCATCCGCGATGCCGCGGTCAGCAGCGGCCGCATTGTTCCGCGTCTGCCGCTCGATGCGGCGCGGGTCGTGCTGGATCCGCTCAAGGCGCTGAATGTGGCGGGTACGTTCGACCTCGCACCGGCCAAGGGCGGCCGGGGGTCGACAGTCGATATTCTCGGCAGTTCGATCGTTATCGGCAGCCCGGAGGGAGCGCCTTCGGACCGGCTGTTCCTGACCAACAGCACGATCGCCAATCTCAACGCCAACAGCCTGATGATCGGCGGCGAGCGGATCGAGAACACCGATGGCACGACCCGGCTCGGCATCACCGCCAGCCGCATTCTCGTGACATCCGGGGCCGAGATCAAGGTGCCGGAACTGATCCTCGCGGTCGCCGGTGCGGGCTCGGCCCTCAACATCAGGGACGGTGCGTCGATCACGGCAACCGGAACCCTCGCGGACGACCGCACGGGCAATTACCAGATCACCTCGAGTTCGGCCGCCGTGCCGGGCGAGCCGTTCGATCAGTCCGGAATCGGTTCCGTGCTGCGCGTTTCCAATGGAGCGCAGCGCACGGTTGCGCGGCTGGGGGCGGTCGCGGCGGGCAATGCCGGACGCAGTTCGCAGCTGAACGTGGGCAAGGCCGCGCTTGTCGGCAACAGCCTGCTGCTCGACACCAATTTCCGCTTCACGGTCGACGATGCGGCGCAGCTGACGGCGCCGCTGATCGGAATCAGTGCGTCCAACATCGCATTCGGCCCCGGCGGGACCATCAGCGCCGCGCTCGAAAGCCAGCTGGCGCAGGCTTCCGAACTGATCCTGAGCTCGAGCGGGGCGATCGTCTTCGGTGCCAACACCGCCCACACCTTCAAGGGCCTGACGATCGATGCGGCCGGGATCGCGCTCTCCAACCGGACAGCTGGAACCGACACGCTGACGATCAATGCCGCCGATACGCGGATCTCCAACAGCCGGCTCGGCCTCGCCAGCAACAGCTGCGCGCTGACCGGGCTGCTGGCCTGCGGGACGACCGGCAATGTGCTCAACCTCAACGCGGCATCGCTGACGCTGGGCTCCGGAAACTTCAACACGTTCAGCTTCGACGGCGGGGTCAATCTTGCCGCCAGCAAGGGCACTTACATCACCGGCAGCGGCGGCCTCAGGGCCAATGGCGCGGCGCTCACGCTGCAGACGCCGTTCGTGATCGACCGTGCATCCGTGATCGATCTCAACAGCAATACCGGCGCGGCCAGCGACCAGATCACGCCGAAGGGCAACTACACCATCCCGGTCACGCCCGATTACCGGTTCGTGACCACCGGAACGGTGACCGTGACCGCAGCGGGAACGGTGAGCAGCACGCCGACCGGGCTGCGGGCGCCCGGCGCACGGATCAGCTTCGGATCGAGTGCCGCACCTGTCGCCGCAGTGACCATCGACGGAACCGCGCTGACCGCCACCGCCGGGGTGATCGATATCCAGTCCACCGGGTCGGTGACGCTGGCCGGCGCTGCCTCGCTGGCGACGCCCGGCTTCTCGCGCAGCTTCGGAGATACGCAGAGCACGACGACGATCTCGGCCGGGGCCGGGACGATCAACGTGGTCTCGCTCGCCGGCAATATCGTCCTGCCGTCGACGAGCACGCTCTCTGTCGACAACGGCATCGGCAATGCCGGGCGGCTCAACCTGCTGGCAGGGCGCGGATCGATTGTCTTCGACGCCGTGCTGAATCCGCTGGCGAGCGGCGCGCGGACAGCATCGCTGGCGCTTGATGCGGGAACGTCGGCCTTCGATCTTGACCGCTTTGTCAGCGTCTATGGCCAGAAGTTCCAGGGCGATCTTGCGGTCCGTTCGGGCGCGGGCAATCTGGTGCTCGGCTCTGGCCGGACGCTCCGCGCGGCCAGCGCCAGCCTTACGGCCGATGGCGGCTCGATCATCATCGGCGGCAAGATCGATACTTCGGGCGTTTCGGCAACGGGCCTGACGCCCAGCCAGCTTGCGGCGGCGCGGATCAGTGGCGGCGACGTATCGCTATGGGGCCGCGACGGCGTCACCTTGCAGACCGGCTCGCTGATCGACACGCATACCACCGGCTATGCCGATACCGATCTGCGTCAGGCCAGCGCCGGGGATGTCCGCATCGGCATCGGCAATACCGGCGGGGCGATTGCCATCGAAGCCGGCGCGACCATCGATCTCGGCGCGCGCCGCACTCAGGCCGCGCTGGCGGCGAACACGACCGCCAACCGGCTGGTGAGGACGACCGTCAAGGACCCGCTCACGCTGGTCAACAAGGACGTGTTCGAGTTCGTGGCCGCCGACAAGGGCGGCACGCTCTCGCTGCGCGCGCCGATCATCGGCAGCGGCATGGACGAGATCGACGTGCGGCTGAAGGGAACGGTCGTCGGTGCAGGCGCGCAGCAGATCGAAGCCTACCGCCGCTACGATCTCGACCAGCTGGCCGGCCTCTACGACGGGGTTTCGCTGTCGGGCAACGGCGCGATCCATTTCCTCGATTTCACCCCGACCGGATCGAACATTTTCAGCGACGTGTTTGTCGATGACCTGACCGGCGTCCAATCGGTCCCCTACTTCGTTCAGAACTTTGCCGTCCGCGCCGCCGATGGCAGCAATCTGGCCGGGATGCGGCTGCGTCCGGGAGTCGATCTGGTCTCGAGCCGTTCGATCACCACGCTTTCGGCATGGAACCTTGCGGCTGGAACGCTGGACGAAGCGGGCGCCCGCGCGGCCGGGCTGATCGTCGATCTGCCCGAACTGGGTCGGCGCGTGACCGATGCGCAGCCCTACTTTGCGCTGAAGCCGGGATCGGAAAGCCGCATTCTGTCGGACTATGTCTCGTTCCTCTACCGCGTCGGCGCAAAGGCCAGCGGCGAGGCGGCCGTGGTCAATTTCAATGCCGCCGGCAATCTTACCATCACCCGCTCGATCAGCGACGGCTTCTTCAATTTCGGCGACAAGTCCGACAGCAACTATGTCAGCTATCAGCTCGGCGGCGGCGACCGGACGTTCAATCTCGGGCTGTTCACCAGCTGCGGCACCGCGTTCGATTGCCGCGATGTGGCAAGCTACTCGGCGGTCGACAGCGGCACGGTGACGGCGAGCGCGGCCAACACGCTGACGATCAATATCTCGCGTTTCCTGACCGGCAACCAGGTCGGCGCGAAGAACGTTCTGGCACCGTACAATCCGGACGCGAATTCGGCGATTGCGCTGGGCAACAACACCGATGCGGTGACCGGCGACATCGGCGGGGATACGCTGGGCTTTGCCCAGCTCTTCCCAAGACTGACCGACGGCAACGTCATCCGTTCGAGCGACTTGCGGCTCGTCGCCGGTGCTGCCCCCTCGGTCAATCCGCTGCAGGTCGATCGCGCGAATGTCCGAAACCTGACGGTCGAGGGCGAGACCAGCTATCTGCTGACGGCGACGCAAGGGTTCGCCTTCCTCGGCGATTCGATCGACCTCAAGCTGTCGGTGGCCGGGGTCACCAGTGCAGCGCTGCCGGCCTACTCGTTCGCCGATCTGTTGCGGACCACCGATACCAGCGCCAATGTCAATGCGCTCGACGAGGATTCCTACACCTCGATCACCTGGGGTACGCTGGAGATCGGTCAGGCGCAGGACTTCCGCGTGGCGTCGCAGGCGTTCTTCCAGCCCGGCCGGGTCCGGTTCCAGACCAACGCGCGGGGCCTCGTCACAGGGGTTTCAGCACCGCTTCGCGACATGCTGGCGTTCCTCGATTCGATCACGCCGGACTTCCTTGCCAAGCAGCGCAGCGGCACGGCGATCGGATATCCGGTCGGCCGGCCGACCGCGCCGAGGCCGATCAACTTCGGCGACCGCGGGGCCTATGCGCGCACGGTCGTCCGCACGGGCGACGGTGCCATCGCGGTGGCGGCATCGGGCAACATCGATCTGCGCAACGGCGAGACCGCGACCTATCGCAACGAGAACGGCAGGACGGTTTCGTCCGGCGTGGGCGCGCAGGTGGGCGGCACGGCCATCTACACCGCCGGTGTGCGGGTTGCTCCCACCGCAGTTTCGGCAAGAGTGGTCGATACGGGGGCGATCGCGTCGATCACCCCGGACAGCATCTACATCAAGACGCCCGATCAGGATGTCACGTTCCTGCCTTCGCCCAAGGGCCTCGACGATCAGGCAGCCGTGCTGGCCGATCAGGGCGGATCGCTCTCGGTGTTTGCGGGCGGTTCGGTGCTCGGCCGGCGGGATGAATGGTCGGAGCAGTTCCTGGGCACCGGAGCGAATGCACCGGGCAACATCGTCACCAGCTTCAGCAGGACGGCTATCGGTGATGCGGCGCAGCGCTGGCGCCCGGGCCAGGTCGGGCAGGACACCGAGATCGCGATTGCGCCCAAATACTTCACCACCGGCCTCGGCGCGCTCGCGGGCGGTGACGTGAACCTTGCCGTCGGCGGATCGGTCAACGACCTCACCATCGCGCTCGACGCTGCGGTGACGACGACCAAGAATACCGGCGGGATCGGCGATGTCATGCTGACGCTTGGCCATGGCGACCTCAACGCGACGATTGGCGGCAACATCGGCGGCGGGCAGATCGATATTGCCGCAGGCCAGGGCCGGATCAATGTGGCCGGGAGCGTGGTGGGCTTCGGCCGCGAACCCCGCTCGTCGACCGGGGATACCACGCAATACCTGCGCGTGCGGCTCGCCGCCGCCAATGTGGCGCTCTCCGCGCAAGGCTCGATCGCCATGGCGGGCGTTTCCGCATTGGGCGCGGCACGCAGCGGCGAGAGCCTGGATCGCTACAACGAGGCCGGCTTCTTCGCGCCTTCCGCCTCGTTCAGCGCGATCGCGACGGGCTCGCTGCGCTATGTCAACAACCGCTTCGAACAGACGGTTCCGTTCCAGGTCGGTGCCGGCGGCGCCGGCATCTTCGGCGGGTCGGTGCTGCCCCCCTCGCTGACACTCGGTGCGCTGACCAACACACTGGTGGCGCCGAGCGTGCCCTTGCTGCTCTATCCTTCGAAGACCGGGAACCTGCAGCTGTTCAGCGCGGGCGACATTTCCTCGCTCGTCATCGGGATGAGCGACAGCGACCGGTCGCTTCTGCCCGGCGCGTTCTCTGCCGCGAGAATCAGCCTGAACTCGATCAACGCCACCGGCGGCGGTATCGTCGCGGCGCCTGTCGGGCTCGGCTTCGGCATCCCCGGTATCCAGCAAACCACCAGCGAATACCTGCTGCGGCTCTATCACAACGAGAATCTGACCCACGCCGGCGATACCGATCCGGTGCGGATCTTTGCCGGCCGGGATATCAGCCGGTCGCTGATCAACCTGCCGAAGGCGGCGCAGATCACCGCCGGCCGGGATATCGTCAATCTCATCTTCACCGGCCAGAATGCCAATGTGCAGGATACCACGCTGATCAGCGCCGGCCGCGATATCACCTCCACCACCGGCACTTCGTCGATCGACAACCTGCCCTACATCGAAGGCAACAACTTCGTGCTGGGCGGGAGGGGCAATCTGGTTGTCCAGGCCGGGCGTGACATCGGTCCGTTCATCAACTCGGCGGTCGTCAACAACGTGAGCTATGCAGGCGGCATCCAGACCGTCGGCAATTTCTTCAATCCCTGGCTCACGGATGGCGGCGCCAATCTGGCCGTGCTGTTCGGCGTGGCCGGCGGCATCGACTATACCGGGCTGCGCGAGACCTATCTCAATCCGGCAAACGCCGCCAATCTCGACCGGGCACTCTTCGTGCTGAATACGGACAATCTGGGCATCCGCCGCCCGGACCGGACGAAGCCGATCTATGCGCCGATCCTCGCGCAGTGGCTCCGGACCAACGACCCGGCCAGCTTCACGGCCATCTTCGGGACGACCGAGTTTCCGGATACGACGGCGGGCCGCCAAGCCCTGGCCAACGCGGCCTATCCGCAGGCAGCCAAGCTCTACGATGCGTTCACGCAGCTCGATCCGCTGCTGCAGAACCAGTTCCTGCGCTCGGAAGTCCTGTTCAACGAGCTGCAGCAACCGGCCATTCCGGACAGTCCTTCCTATCTGCAGTATTACCGCGGTTACCGCGCGATCCAGACGCTGTTCCCGGTCAGCAAGGGCTACACCGACAACCTTGCCATCTATACGACCGATCCGGCGACGGTCTCGGCCGACAGTCCGCAGGGGGTTCCGACACGCAACCTGGTGGACGGCCAGCCCCAGAAGGCCGACCAGAAGTTCACCGGCAATGCCGACTTGCGCCTTGCCACGCTGCAGACGCTGAACGGCGGCGATCTGGCGATCCTTGGTCCGGGCGGCAATTTCATCGCCGGCTCGGTCGTGCGAACCTCGGAGCAAGCGGCCTCGCGCGTCACGCGGTTCGGCGTCGATGACGGTGCCAGCCTAGCCTATGGGCAGCTGAGCAGCCAGAACGCGAACCGGATCAGCGCGATCCCGATCGGCTTCGAAGGCGTGCTCACGCTGAACGGCGGTTCGATCAGTTCGTTCACCGACGGCAACTTCCTCGTCAACCAGAGCCGCGTGTTCTCGCAGGCCGGCGGCGACATCACGATGTGGTCATCGAACGGAGACCTCAACGCGGGCCAGGGTCCGCGCAGCGCTTCGAACTTCCCGCCGGTGACCGTGCGCTTCAATCTCGACGGCTACAGCCAGGTCGACAGCGCGGGGAGCGTCTCGGGCGCGGGTATCGGTGCGTTCCAGCGCCGTCCGACCGATCCGGCCTCGTCGATCATCCTGCTCGCCCCGGTGGGCGAGGTGGACGCGGGCGATGCCGGCGTGCGGGCAACCGGCAACGTGCTGGTGGCGGCAGCGCGCGTCGCCAACTCCGAAGGCTTCAGCGCCGGCGGGTCGATCTCGGGTGTTCCCAGCCTGGCGGCGACGCCGGCAGCGGTGGTTCCCACTTCGGCGGCTTCGGCGGTGACATCGCAAAGCAACAGCTCGAGCAGCGGCCCCGACACGTCGAATCGCCGCTCGATCATCACGGTCGACGTGATCGGCTTTGCCGGCAACGCCGCACCGTGCGAGCCCGGCTCGACCGATCCCAATTGCAAGCCCTGAAGCTTCTTCCGGCCGGTTCGGGCACCAAGCCGCCCCGAACCGGTCGGAGCACGCACCGGCTACCCGAACAGGGGGTGGGAGAGAGCGCGAGAAAAGCGGGAATGGCCCGTGCCGGCTGGTGACCCCTACGGGAATCGAACCCGTGTTTCAGCCGTGAGAGTGTGACAAAAACGGACATTTTGGGGCTATGACAGCATCCGCAATCGTCCAGATAAATCCATATTTATCATTATGTTGCATTCGGCATGGTCCACATTTATCCTCTAGCTCACGCACATGCTTATTTGACGTATATTTGATGACTTTTAGGGAGCCGACCATGTCGCGAACGATCAACGATGCTCCTTTGACAACTCGCGAAGCACGCCGCCGGCTTGAAATAGGAGTCCACTGGCGGAGCGTCGATGCGGACATTCACGTTGGCTACCGCAAAAGCAAGAGGGGGGGCGTCTGGCTCGTTCGCTGGAGGAATGGTCAGGGATATCGACAGGCAACAATCGGAACTGCTGACGATGCGATCACTACCGGTACCCTCGATTATCGCTCGGCAGTCAAGGCAGCTCTCTTTCACGTCATGGCAGCCCGGACTGAGGCGAAGGCAGCTGCCGATGGCCCACCTCTTACAGTTCGTTCCGCAATCGAATCCTACATTGAAACGCGAGATGCACGCGAAAGGCGTCGCACTGGCCGCAACATTCGATCAGATGCATCGCGCCGACTAGAGAAGTTTGTTCTCGGTCGCCCAGCCCGTGGCAAGCGTGCGGCAGCAGACGCGTCCGCCCTTGCCGAAATTCCGCTCCATAAGGTGACTGAAGACGATCTTCGTTCGTGGAGATCTAGCTTGCCATCCCATTTCAAGCCTGCGGGAATCCAGCGACTCGTGAGCGATCTCAAGGCCGCTCTGAATAGCTGCGCGGAACGACATTTTTCGCGCCTCCCAGGAGGGTTGCTTAGCACGATCAAGCGTGGATTGCGTATGGCTGGACATGAACACGACGACGATGATGAAGTGGCTGTGGCGCGCGAGAATCAGATACTGTCAGACGAACAGGTAACGAGCTTGATAGCCGCGGCGCTCGAGATCGACCAGGAACAAGGCTGGGATGGTGACTTGTACCGCCTTCTTCTGGTCATGGCTGCGACGGGCGCTCGTTTTTCACAGGTTGCACGCCTCAGAGTCATGGATGTGCAGACGGGTGCCCGCCGCATAATGATGCCGCCTAGCAGGAAAGGCCGTGGAGGTAAGGCAAGCCTCATATCCGTTCCAGTTGGGCGCGATGTTCTCGATGCTTTAGCACCGGTCCTTCTCGGTAGGGAGAAGAGTGCGCATCTGTTCGAGCGCTGGCGATACAAGCAACAGCCCGGCACAATTCGGTGGGAAAAATCGTCTCGCGGTCCGTGGCAGACCCCGAGTGAAATCGTTCGGCCATGGGGTGAAATTCGGGTGAAGGCAGGACTTCCCGATGTTATTCCCTATGCGCTCCGCCATTCGTCCATCGTCAGGGGCATACGTGCCAACCTTCCGACACGGTTGGTCGCCGCAATACATGATACAAGTATCGCGATGATCGAGCGTCACTATGCAAGATATATCGCCGACGGTTTGGATACACTTGCTGCTCGAGCAGTCATTCCATTGGCGGCCTGAAACGGAATTTCGCTACCCGAGGCCAATGATGCGGCGAAGGCTGTGGATCGCTAGAGGTCATTCTCAATCGGCTGGAAGCGATTTCATGCTTCGCCATTCCTCGTGATGGCAGAGTAATTGGCACTGTAACAAGATTCCATGGCAAGCATGCAGCATCATCGCTTCCTTTCGCCGCAGGAGCCTCTGGGTCATACTCTCCGCTGAGCTGGGCCAATCCAATCGGCATGGAGGCGCTCGTCTGCCGTCATCGTCCCGTCAATGATCACTTGCTGATCGATCAATGCCACGACCTCGTCTTCCGTCTCGATGGCGAAGATCTCGCCATTTGAGGTGGTAAGGAGAAGGCCTCGCGCAGTCCTCGCAAGCAATCCGGACAAGCGCACTCTCTTGCCACTCAATGCGATATTCTCCTCATGGATGCCAACTGCGCATGACGTCGCGCACATAGCCGGGCGTTTCGCCGTTGATTGGTATTCCGCCAGCCCGTTCGACGGCGCCAGGGCCGGCGTTGTAGGCAGCGACGGCAAGGTGGACCAAGCCGAACCGATCAAGCATCTGGCGCAGATAGCGTGCTGCGCCAAGGATGTTCGTGCCGGGATCGTAGCGATTTGTGATGCCGAGTGCTCTTGCGGTACCGGGCATCAGTTGCCCCAATCCGGCAGCACCCGCTGTGCTGACCGCAAGGGGGTTGTATCGCGATTCAGTCCACACCAGCGCATCGAGTAGCCCGGTTGGCAAGGAATAGCGGGCTTCAGCGGCTAAAACCTGAGGCAGGTAGATCGTCCTGCGCCAACTCCTTTGGCCCCTGGCATCCATTCCCATAGTCTGTTTTGGCGATTTCTCGCTCCGCTGATCGAAGGCCGCAATCCGATGTGTTTTTTCGCTGACAGACCGTGGCCAGATGCCATGTTCGTAGAGCACAAAGCCATCCTGACGCAGAAAAGTCCCAGTTCCTTGCACCTGCGGGCCGTCAGGGCGAGCATTCGCCTGCATTGTCTGCGCCTCTGCAAAACCGCTGCTCAGCGCGAACAGCGAAAGGGCTGCGGACAGATACCAGCATTTTGCCATGACAAATTCTCGTTTTGCCGAATCAGAAAACAGAACATATAAAGAACATGTCGCGCTTCAAAGCGCTTCGTAAAGGGCGCAGAGTGGAGGCTGCGCGGGCGGTGGCATCCATGATGGAGATGCCCGATGTCGAATGCCCTTGTTGAAGATCGCCTCGAAACCCGTGCCCGCCAGATCGTTGCCGATCTTGAGGGTTCCTGGTCACGTTCGCGCGGCATGTGCCGCTGTCCAGCGCATGAAGATCGCACACCCTCGCTCAGCGTAACGCTCGGTTCACGGGCGATCCTGTTCCATTGCTTTGCCGGCTGTACCAACGCCGCAGTCATGGCGGCGCTCGCCCAGCGAGGGGTGAGGTCCTCGACCTTGTTCGATGGACGGACCGAGCCGGTCAGGACCGCTATCCCGGAAGCGATGCCGAGCGAACATATCCAGCGGCTTTGGCGGGAAGCGACGTGCCTCGTTGACAGCCCGGCTGAGCGCTATCTCGCGGGCCGCGCCATCCATGCGGGCTCACCGGATCTGCGGTATCACCCGCGCACGCCGTTAGGGCCGAAGGGCTCGGTGAGGTTCCACCCGTCGCTCCTCGGCGCGGTGCGCACCGATCTCGGCGTCATTGCGCTTCATCGCACGTTTCTTGAGTTTGAGACTTTCCGCGTTGCCCGCTTTGATGGGCCTAAGCGCGCGCTTGGTGCTCTTGGCCGCGGCGCGGTGCGACTTCACGGACCGCGCGGTGGCAAGCTCGGGCTCGCCGAGGGGATCGAGACAGCCCTTTCTGCAAAGGAGCTGTTTGGCATTCCCTGCTGGGCGACGCTCGGAACCGAGCGCTTCGGGCTGGTTGCGATCCCGGAGAGCGTGAGTGAACTGCACCTGTTCATCGATCACGATGCGGCTGGCGATCTGGCTGAACGCAGAGCGCGCGCGGCTTATGAGCGGGAAGGGCGCGTGATCGTGACGCATCGTCCCGAACAACCGGGAGCCGACTTCAACGACGTCCTCAGCGCCCGGCAGCAGATCGAGGCCTGATCCGAATAAGAGAGGGGAGGGGGCTTTGAGCTTCTTGAGACCCGCATGGCGCGGGTGTCGTCAGGAGGTTTCGATGTCCACTCTCCCTGTTCTTGCCTTGCCCCTTTCAGGCCAGCCTGCCGTCCTTCTGGCAGCACAGGCGCTCGCCGACCGACTCGATCGCGGCGACGCGATTTCGCGATCCGTCCTCAATGCCGAACTGGCCGCACATTTCGGCGGCAGCGACGCGGCGGGCCGCTGGTCGGTGCGCGACGCCCACGCAGCTCTCGAACTTGCGCAGGTCCTTTGGCTTCGGTCGAGGTCCGATCTCGATATCCGATCAACGCCGGGCAAGGCCGCTCGGCACTTCGATCAACTGGAAGTTCTGGTTCCCCGCCAGACCGTCCGCAGCGAAGAGCAGGTCGAACTCCAGCAATTCGCAACACCGCCGCGCCTTGCCTGGCTGGCGGCGAGGGCTTGTGTACCTGCAAGCGGCGAACTCCTTCTCGAACCGTCCGCCGGAACTGGCATGCTTGCCGTCTGGGCGGACAAGGCTGGCGCGCGGCTCGCGCTCAACGAGATCTCCGGGCTGCGCTGCGACTGCCTTACTCGTCTGTTCCCCGCAGCCAGCGTTTCCAGCCACGATGGTGAGCTCATCGACGAGCTTCTTGCAGGGGCAATCCGTCTGCAGGCCGTCCTGATGAACCCACCCTACTCCTGGAGCGCGGAACGTGGCCGCGATGGCCGGACCGCGGCGCGGCATCTGCGCTCGGCCTGGAACCGGCTTGCCCCTGGCGGACGGCTTGCCGCCATCCTTCCCGAGTGGTTCGATCTGCCAGGCTTCCTGGCCCGGTCGGCCAAGCCTGCAGCCATCCGCCTTGATCTCATCATCGAGCGCGGGTTCGTTACGCATGGTACCTCCATCACGACCAGGCTGCTGGTGATCGACAAGCTCGATGTGACGAGCGAGCCAGTCACCGGCCGTGCGTCGGATTTCCATGAGCTCTGTGCGCTCGTCGATGCAGTAGCCGCTCGCTCCTCGCCGCCAAGCCTCACAGCGACGCTGCCCCGGCCGCTCAAGGTTATCCCGCTCCTTCGGCCCTCGGCACGGCCGATGCCACTCGCGGCAAATCCAGGATCGCGCTCTGCGGCAACTGCGCCGGTTGCGTTCTCCGCGCTCGAAGTCCCGGCGGTGACGCCAGAGCAGGTCGGCCACTATCTGCCCTACCGCCCGAGCCGGATCGCGATTCCGGGTGCAGCTAATCATCCGACACCGCTTGTGGAATCGGTCGCTATGGGATCGATCAGCGCGCCGGTTCCCGCCGCCGTCCCAAAGCTGCCCGGGCACCTGATCGCCGAGGGTCTCCTGTCGGCTGCACAGATCGAGACCCTCATCTACGCAGTCAGTGCCCATGCGCGCGACCTGCAAGGGCACTTCATGCCCGAGGACAAGGGCTGCATTCTGGTGCCGAGCGCCGAGGGCAAGGCCTATCGCATGGGTTACTTCCTCGGTGACGGCACCGGTGCCGGCAAAGGCCGCCAGGTTGCGAGCGTCATTCTCGACCGCTGGGTGCAAGGCGAGCGCCGGCATATCTGGTTCTCCAAGAACGAGGCTCTGCTTGAGGACGCGCGCCGCGATTGGGCCGCGCTCGGTGGTCTCCCTATCGACATCCAGCCCCTGGCGACCTGGAAGCTGGGCTCCCCGGTCACGATGCAGGAAGGTATCCTTTTCGTGACCTATCCGACGCTCCGTTCGGGCCGCGCTGATGCGAGCCGGCTCGATCAGATCCTCGCCTGGGCAAGAGAGGATTTCGACGGCGTCATCGTCTTCGATGAAGCGCATGCCATGGCCAATGCCGCCGGCGGCGAAGGCTCGCGCGGCAAGGTGAAAGGGTCGGAGCAGGGCGTGGCCGGCGTGCGGCTCCAGAACCTGCTGCCGCGCGCCAGGGTACTCTATGCTTCCGCAACCGGAGCGTCAGACGTCAACAATCTCGCCTATGCCACCCGCCTCGGTCTCTGGGGTCCTGAGACGGCCTTTGCGACCCGCGAGGAGTTCGTCACCGACATTCGCGCTGGCGGTATCGCGGCGACGGAACTTGTCGCCCGTGACCTGAAGGCGCTGGGGCTCTACACCGCGCGAGCGTTGTCGTTCGCTGGCGTCGAGTACGAGATCCTCGAACACGCTCTCAGCGCCGACCAGATCGCGGTCTACGACGCCTATGCCGATGCCTGGGCGATCATCCACGCCAATCTGCGCGATGCCCTTGAGGCAACGCGGATTGTCGATGCCGATACCGGCGGCACGCTCAACAGCGGCGCCAAGTCTGCCGCGCTCTCGGTCTTCGAAGGCACCAAGCAGCGCTTCTTCGCGCAGCTGCTCCTCTCGATGAAGCTGCCAAGCCTGTTGCCTGCCATCGATACCGCGGTCGCCGTGGGCAATGCCGTGGTGGTCCAGCTCGTCTCGACGGCGGAAGCCATGCTCGACCGCCGGCTTGCCGACTTGTCTGACGAGGAACGCGAAGCCCTCGAGATCGATCTCAGCCCGCGTGAGTATGTCTAATGTTGAGCTCAACATTAGGGTCAGGACTCATTGATCAGAGCCAGAAGCAGAACGTTGCGGCGATGGTGATG